>DAOUQA010000062.1 GCA_030625905.1 Kiritimatiellales bacterium
CGATCAAGATGCTGAAGGAGGGTAAGGCGGTTTCGATGTTCCCCGAGGGAACGCGCACGGAAGACGGTGAACTACAGACCGCTAAAGGCGGCATCGGATTCATCATCGAAAAATCCGGTTGCGTGGTGGTTCCGGCCTACATCGACGGCACCTACAAGGCGCACCCGAAAGGTACGAAGTTCATCAAGCCGTGCAAGGTGACGATCTCCTATGGCAAGCCCATCACGCAGGAGGATTTCCAAGCTCTGGGTTCCGGGCGCGATGCCTACGACAAACACGCTGCGCTCATTATGCAGCGCATCGCGGATTTGAAGGCGGGGGAATAAACCGTACTGCGTATTTCGTACTACGTATTGCTTGCCCCCGCTTCGGTTTGGAAAAAATATAAGCACCAAGCACCAAGCACCAAGCACCAAGCACCAAGCACCAAGCACCAAGCACCAAGAACCAAGAACCAAGAACCAAGAACCAAGCACCAAAATTCACACTCTTTATTTTACTTGATCTAGCCAACTTGGCCATATATTCTGCCCCTAGAGGTTGGAAATGGACAAGCGAATCAATATCTACGAAGCCAAGACGCACCTGTCGGAGTTGATCAAGCAGGTTCAGGAAACCGGCGAACCCTACACCATCTGCAAAAATAACAAGCCGGTGGTGGATATTGTAGTGCATAAAGAGACGGCAAAGGATTTTGACCCGCTTAAGCAGGATCCGAAACTCAAAGGTACGGCCGTGTACCTTTGCGATCCTTTGGAATCTACTGAAGATCTGTGGCCGGAGGAATACCGCTGATGCTCCTGCTCGATACCCATGCCTTGATTTGGCTGGCAACAGACCTTTCACAGTTAACGGATGCCGCTAAATCAGCTATTCGCTTTCATGTCTCGGAACTGCATGTTTCTGCAATTACTGCTCTTGAAATCAGTTTGCTTACGAAATGCGGAAAGTTGAAGTGGGGAAGGAGGCCTCTTTCGTTTTTTGAGCAGGCCCTCAAGCAGCATGGCGTGAAAGAGGTTCCAATTGATTCCGGGATTGCCTGGCGATCCGCCCAGCTCCCGCCACTCCACCGCGACCCGTTCGACCGGATTATTATCGCCACCGCCCAGGCACATGGAATGACGATTCTAACGAAAGACCGCACGATTCCAACCTACCCGAAAACGAAGGTGGTGTGGGAATGAGCGAATCGCCGCACGCTGTGCTCAAGCGCATTTTCGGGTTCAGCGAATTCCGCCCGAACCAGGAGGGGATTGTCGAGGCCCTGCTGGAAAACCGCGATGTGTTCGCGGTAATGCCGACCGGCGGCGGCAAGTCGCTCTGCTACCAGTTGCCTGCCCGCATGTTTGACGGCCTCTGCGTGGTGGTCAGTCCGCTCATTTCGCTGATGAAAGACCAGGTCGATGCCGCCAAGGCGAACGGCCTCGATGCGGAATTCCTGAATAGCTCGCTGGTTGCTTCGGAGCGCCGCCGCGTTTTCCTGGCCTTGGAAAACCACCAGCTCGACCTGCTCTATGTCTCGCCCGAGCGCTTCGCCATGCCGGACTTCATCGCGACGCTTAAGCAGTCGGAAATCTCCTTTTTCGCGATCGACGAAGCGCACTGCATCTCGGAATGGGGGCACGATTTCCGCCCGGACTACCTTTCGCTCGCGCACATCGCGACGCATTTCCCCAAGGCCGGCATCGCGGCCTTTACGGCCACCGCCACGCAGCAGGTGCAGGACGACATTGTACGCAAGCTCGGCCTGCGCAAGCCCTATCTCATCCGCGCCTCGTTCGATCGCCCGAACCTGTTCTACCAAGTGGCGCCCAAGGAAAATCTAAACCGCCAGTTCCTGCATTTCCTGCGCGACCGCCCCGACGACTCCGGCATCATCTACCGCACCACCCGCAAGAGCGTCGCGGCCACCGCCGAATTCCTGCAGGGGCAGGGGATCAAGGCTTTGCCCTACCACGCCGGGCTCCCCGATGCCGACCGCAAGAACCACCAGGAGCAGTTCAACCGCGACGAGGCCAACGTTATTGTCGCCACCATCGCCTTCGGCATGGGGATCGACAAGTCGAACGTCCGCTTCGTGCTGCACGGCGACCTGCCCAAGAACGTCGAGGGCTACTACCAGGAAACCGGCCGCGCCGGGCGCGACGGCGAGCCGGCGCACTGCTGCCTCTATTTTTCGCAGGGCGACACCGTCAAGATTCGCTATTTCATCGACCAGATGGAGGATCCGCGCGAACAGAAGATTGCCCTCGGCCAGCTCAACCACATGGTCAAGATTGCGCAGGCCAACGTCTGCCGTCGCAAGGGCATCCTCGGCTACTTCGGCGAACCATACCCGAAGGCCGACTGTGGTGCATGCGATGTCTGCACCGGCGAGGTCGAACGCACCGATGCCACCGAGGACGCGCAGAAGATCATGTCCGCCATCTACCGTACCGGCGGCAAGTTCGGCGCGGTGCATATTGCCGACATCGTGGCCGGTGCCGACACCCAGCGCATCCGCCAGTTCCATCACGATAAACTCAAGACCTACGGCGCCGGTAGCGACCGCGACAAGCGCCACTGGCGGCGCATCATCGATGACCTTCTCTCGCAAGACTGCCTTGTACAGTCCGATGATCAATATCCCGTTCTCCAGCTCGCCGAAAAAGGTATGTTCGTGCTCAAGGGCGGGCAACCCTTCGAAGTGCTGCGCCAGAAGGAATCGAAGAAGGCGAAGCAAGCGGCGGTTTCCATGGGCGAATACAGCGATGGCCTCTTTGCCGAACTGCGCATCGAGCGCAAGCGCATCGCCGCCGAAGCCGGCGTGCCGCCATTCGTCGTTTTCTCCGATCGCACCCTGCGCGAAATGGCGCGCTACTTCCCCTGCACCGAAGCAACCATGCGCATGGTTTCCGGTGTCGGCGAAACCAAGCTCGAACGCTTCGGCGAATCCTTCCTCGCGGTGGTTCGCGCCTACAAGGAGACCCATCCCGACGAAGCAAAGGAAATGTCCGTCCTGCACGTTCCGGTGGAACTTCCCAGGCCGAAGAAAAAGAAGCCCAAAGGCGCAACCTATCTCGAAACGCTCGAATTCGTGAAACAGGGTATGACCATCGAACAAATCGCGGCGGAACGAAGTTTGTCGCCTGGCACCATCAGCCAGCACATTGAAAAGCTGCTCGATGAAGGTGAGCCGCTCGACATCGACCAATTCATCACCCCTAGGAAGCGCATCGAAACCGAAGAGCTGTTCAACCGCCTCAACGCCGATACCCTCGGGGCGGTTGTCGAGGCCTCCAACGGTAGCGTCACCTACGAGCAAGCCCGTCTCGTCCGTGCGTTCATGCAAAGATCGTAGACGCGCGGTGATCTGTCGTTCCTCCAGAATGGCTTCGCGCCAGCCGCGTTGCGCCGGAGTGGCCATGTGGCGCGGGCTTTCCAGCCTGTGCCGGGCAGACAGGGAGGTTCGCCCCACATGCTTGGCATGCGCAACGAGGCTGGAAGCAGTTTCCCGGACTATTGACTGGCGTCTCGCTCCGCTTCGGTTCAGGTTCCCCTGCCAATGCAGAACCAGCGGAAATGGCATGGGCAAGAATGTTGAAATATATACCGATGGCGCCTGCAAAGGGAATCCCGGGCCGGGCGGTTATGGCGTGGTGCTTGTTTCCGGCGACCGGAAGAAAGAGCTTTCCGGCGGGTTTCGCAAAACCACCAACAACCGCATGGAACTGCTCGCCTGTATCGAGGGGCTTCGCTCCTTGAATCGCCCCTGCAAGGTGGTGCTGACCAGCGACTCGAAGTATGTCGTGAACGCGATGGTGAAGGGCTGGGCCAAAAAGTGGCGTTCTAGGGGATGGAAGCTTTCCCCGTCTAAGCCCGCGAAAAATCCCGACCTTTGGATGCAGCTTCTGGATTTATGCGAAACACATGAGGTTCAATTCGAATGGGTGAAGGGACATAGCGAGCATCCCGAAAACGAGCGGTGCGACGAGTTAGCCGTTGCCGCATCGAATGGTAAGGACTTGCCCGCCGACCTTGATTTTAAAACACCCTCCATACCCAAAGGCGATCTGTTTAGTGTGTAGGAATCCAGATATGAAACGAGGATGTAGAGAACATTTACGCGAGCGGAGCGAGTGAAACGTTGTGTGCGGCACCGCTTCCTTCGCTGCCTTCTTATCCTATCTACACTAGAAGCTGGTTTTGATGAATATGTATTTTAGCGGATATTATAATCGTAGAGGAACCCCATGAAAAAGACATTCCAGCTGGACCACCCGAAAATCAAATATCCCCGACGGGTCGAGGGCGTGAAAAACGATGTGCGGAAATACATCAAGCGCGAACGCCGCAAGAAACTTCCTGAAGCGGTCGATTTCTGGGATTTTGATTGCAGGTTTGGCGACACCGAGGCCGATGCAAAGGTGATCCATCTGTCGGAAATCGATGCGTGCATCAACGATGCCGAAGTGCGCGGCTTGCTCTCGTTCTATGTGGAGATCCTGGCAAAGGGAGGCGTCCGAGCCAAAAAGCCAACGGAAGACGAAGCGTCGCCCAAGCCCGAACTCCCCAAGATGAAAAAGTTTGGAGAGGATGAATCCCCCAAGTGTCCCAAACCTTGAAACCCACCATGCAGAACAAGAAGCCATTCAAGCAACCGCCCAGAAAATTCCACCCCAAGGGGCTTTTGATCGTTTATGAAGATTGGGACATCCTGGTGGTGGACAAGTCGTGCGGTCTTTTGACCGTGAGCAGTGATCGGGTGAGGGAGCAGACCGCGTATTATTTATTGAACGACTATGTGCGCAAGGGAAATTCGAAATCACGAAACCGGGTCTTCATCGTGCATCGTCTGGATCGGGATACCTCCGGCATTCTCGTCTTTGCCAAGAGCGAGGAGGCCAAGCGCTTCCTTCAGGAGGAGTGGCAGGGATTCCAAAAGAAATACTATGCCGTCGTCCACGGAACCTTGCCCGAAAAGGAGGGCTTGATTACATCCTACCTAGCCGAAAACAGTGTACATAAAATGTATTCCGTGGCGGATCCGCGAAAAGGAAAGCTGGCCAAGACCGTGTATCGCGTGCTGAAGGCATCGCCAAGCCATAGTCTGCTGGAAATCAATCTTCTGACCGGCCGGAAAAACCAGATCCGGGTTCAGCTTGCGGACAAAGGTTGTCCTGTGGTTGGCGATAAAAAATATGGTGAAAGGGAAAAGGGGATCAAGCGCCTCTGCCTTCATTCCGCTTCGCTCACCCTTATCCATCCTTTTTCCAAGGAGCCGAAGACCTTCGAAACCAAAATTCCCGGCTATTTTGGGTCGCTGGTAAAGTGAACGGGTTTAAGTGTATTCCCAATCCCGCCTCGGCTACTTTTTTGCGTGAATTCCCGATTGCATGCCTGTAGATTCCGACTTTTGTTTTCAGGAGAGCCACTCATGCAGGGAATCCATTACAAGTTTATCCGCAACGTGTTGTTTGCGGCGTTGTCCATTGCGGCGCTTGCACCCATGCTCTCGTGTGTCAACACGCCCACGCCCGAACCCTTCACATTTGTTCAGGTCTGCGACACGCAGCTCGGGTTTGGGGGCTACGACGAGGATGTGGCCGCATTCGAACAGGCCGTTCGCCAGATCAACGCGCTTGCGCCCGACTTTGTCGTTATCTGCGGCGATTTGGTCAATCAGCCCGATGAGCGCTCGTTGAACGATTTCATTCGGATCAAAGGCGGCCTTAAGATGCCATGCCATCTGGTGGCGGGCAACCACGACGTCGGCAACGAGCCAACGCCGGAGACACTTTCCGCCTATCGCAAGCGCTTCGGTCGCGACCAGTATTCCTTCGAGCATCGCGGCAGCACGTTTGTCGTTGCCAATACCTGCTTGTGGAAGTTCCCGGTTGATGGTGAGACCCAGCGGCAGGATGCATGGCTACGCAAGACGCTTGGTGCGGCGAACGGCTCTGTCTTCATTATGGGCCATCACCCGTTGTTCATCGAGCAGCCCGACGAGGCCGAAGCCTACTACAATCTTGAGCCGGGCGTTCGGGCCGAACTGATCAATTTGTATGCGAACAACGGAGTGGTTGCCGTGCTTGGTGGTCATACGCACACGCTGCTGACGAACGAACACCGTGGCATGGCGATGGTGAACGGCGAGACCACCAGCCGCAACTTTGACAAGCGTTCGCGCGGGTTTCGGCTATGGTCCGTCGGGGCTGATGGGACGGCGCGGCACACGTTCGTTCCTTTGACCCATGTACAGGTGCGCAAAGGTCCCTATCTCATCTACCTCGGCAACAACACTGAAATGACGGTGCTATGGCAACTTGATAGGACGCGTGAGTGCAAACTGACCTGGGGCATCGACGAGAGTTGCTCGATGGGGAGCATTCCGTCGTCGGAAACAGGCGACGACCATCAGCACCACCAGACGATCCGGGGGCTGACCCCTGGCGAGCTATACCACTACAAAATCCTGATCGACGACCGCGTTCTCGAAGGTAGCTTCCGTGCCGCGCCCGCCCAGGACGCGCCTGACGCGAGCTTCTTTGCCTATGGCGACACGCGCAGCGATGTGGTGGTGCACAATGCTGTCTGCGCAGCTATAGTCGAGGCCTATCGGGCCGATCCCAATCTCCAGACGTTCCTCCTGCACTCCGGGGACTGGATCAACAACGGCGATCTCGAGGAGGATTGGGACAACCAATATTTCGCGCGGGTCAGTACGTCCGCGCTCGAGATGCAGGCGCATGTGCCTGTGCAGGGATGTATGGGCAACCACGAGCGATCGGGCGTGCTCTTTCAGAAATACTGGCCATATCCATTCCAGGCCGGGCGCTACTGGTCGTTCGACTACGGCCCCGCACACATCGTTGTTGTCGATCAATATGACCCCGCCGGAACGAACTCGGTTCAACTGGCCTGGCTCGAGGACGATCTGGCCCGTACCGCCAAGCTTTGGCGCATCGTGCTCTTTCATGAACCCGGCTGGGGTGCCGGTCCCCACCGCCCGAACAAGGTCGTGCAGGAGCAGATGCAGCCGTTGTTCGAGAAATATGATGTGGCACTCGTTGTCACCGGGCACAACCATAACTATGCTCGGTGCGAGGTGAACGGTGTCCAGCATGTCACAGCCGGCGGCGGCGGCGCATCGCTTTACGCTCCGGATAGGGCGGCACCCCTTCTGGTGATGGCGGAAAAGACCAACCATTTCTGCACCGTCAGGATCGACGGCGACACGTTGACGTTTGAGGCATGCCGGATCGACGGAAGCCTTATGGATAGCTTTACACTCAGGCTTCCGTAGGGAACGGAGAGTCATTCCGTTTTTTCCGTGTATTCGATGCGTACGCGTTGTAGATTCCGGCCTTCATTTTTCAGGAGAACGTTTCATGGCAAAGCAGAAGAAAACGGCGATCACGCCGACACGCGGGGAAAATTATCCGGAGTGGTACCAGCAGGTGGTGCGCGCGGCGGATCTGGCGGAAAATTCAGATGTGCGCGGCTGCATGGTGATCAAGCCGTGGGGCTACGCATTGTGGGAAAATATCCGGGCGGGATTGGACAGGATGTTCAAGGAGACCGGCCATGTGAATGCCTATTTTCCGCTGTTCATTCCGATGAGCTACCTCGAAAAGGAAGCCGAGCACGTCGATGGCTTTGCCAAGGAGTGCGCGGTGGTGACGCACCATCGTTTGGAGCAGGGACCCGATGGAAAACTTATTCCGGCGGGCGAGCTGGAGGAGCCGCTGATCGTACGCCCGACATCCGAGACGATCATTGGAGCCACCTACGCCAAGTGGGTGGAGAGCTACCGCGACCTTCCAATCCTGATCAACCAGTGGGCGAACGTAGTGCGGTGGGAAATGCGTACGCGCATGTTCCTGCGCACGACGGAGTTCCTGTGGCAGGAGGGGCACACGTGCCATGAAACCGAAGCGGAAGCCTGGGAGGAAACCCGCAAGATGCTTGACGTCTACAAGACCTTTGCCGAGGAATACATGGCCATGCCGGTGCTGACGGGCGAAAAAACCGCCGGCGAGCGCTTCCCCGGCGCGGTGAGCACGCTCTGCATCGAGGCAATGATGCAGGATCGCAAGGCGTTGCAGGCGGGCACCAGCCACTTTCTTGGCCAGAACTTTGCCAAGGCGTCGAATATTCAATACAGCAGCCGCGCTGGCGGAAAAGAGTTTGCCTGGACGACGTCGTGGGGCGTATCGACGCGCCTGATCGGCGCAATGATCATGACGCACGGCGACGACGACGGTATGGTGATGCCACCGCGCCTCGCGCCGAGCCATGTGGTGGTTCTGCCGATCATCCGCAAGGAGGAGGATCGCGAAGAAATCATGGCCTACTGCAACGAGATTGCCGCCAACCTTCGTAGGCAGCGCTTCCATGAGCGCGATGTGGAAGTGGTGGTTGACGATCGCGATATCAACGCCGGCGAAAAGGGCTGGAGCTGGGTCAAGAAGGGCATTCCGATCCGTGCCGAGGTCGGCCCTCGGGATATGGCGAACAATTCCGTTTTCATGGCTCGGCGCGATACCGGTGAAAAGCAGGGCGTCGGCAAGGATGAATTCGTGGAAAGCATTGTCCAGACCCTAGAAGATATCCAGCAGGGCCTGTTGCAGAAGGCACTCGACCTCCGCGCGGAAAATACGAGGGAGATCGATTCCTACGAGGAGTTTGCAACGTTCTTCACGCCTGAAAACAAGGAGCATCCGGAAGCACATGGTGGATTTGCACTGAGCCATTGGTGCGACGGCGAGGCGTGCGAAAACAAGATCAATGATGAGTTGTCGGTGACGATCCGCACGGTTCCGTTCGACCGGACAGACAGCGGGGAGGGGGAGTGCATCTGCTGCGGCAAGCCCAGCCCGGGTCGCGTGGTTTTCGCGAAGAGCTATTAGAATAATGCGTAACGCGTAAATTTACGCATTACGAATTACTCGTTACTTGCCCATCACGGTGCGTTGAACTAGATTGTCCAGATTATGCGATTCTATAAATATTTCCTGTTGTTGCTGGCTGGAAGCTCGGTCTTTCTTGCGTCCCCTAGCCTTGCCAAAGACAAATCGGCCTATGCGGTTGAAGAGCAGGGGCGCAGCACTTGGCGCACGAGCTTCGACAAGCGGATGCCGACTTCGGCGAAGCAGTGGGAGTATGCGCGTGAAACGCAGAACAAGGGCTGGTTGAAGAAGGCGGATCGCCGTATGCTCTATCTGGTACGCCGCTGGCCTAACAGCCAGGAAGCGCCCTGGGCGCAGCGCGCACGGGCGGACATGTTCTACGCACGCGGCAAACTGAAGGTGGCCTTCAAGGAATACCAGTATTTGATCGAGAACTATTCCAGCCGCATGACCGACTATGATTCGGTGCTGGAGAGCCAGTTTGAGATTGCGGTCGATGTCATGAACCGGCGACGCATGCGCTGGCTGTTTGGCGGCTATCGTGCGCCGGAATATGCCGTCGGCCATTTCGAAGACGTAATCCGAAACGGCCCGCAGTGGTCGCGTGCGCCCGAGGCGCAGTTTCTGATCGGCAAGTGCCATCAGGAGGCAAAGGAGCTCGAGTTGGCGATTTCGGCCTACGGGGTGCTTGGCTATCGCTATCCCGACAGTCCGTTTTCCGAGGAGGGTGCATGGCAGCAGATTGCCGGCCTCGATAAGCTTCGCAAGGAATATCCCAGCAGCCTTGAAATCCTTGATCGCACGTTGACGGCGACGACGGTTTTTCTGACTACCTACCCAACGTCGGGAAACAAGGAAAGGATCATCCAGCTGCGCAACAATCTCTATGAAGTGAAGGCCAAAAAGCTGTTCGACGAAGCGGCTTTCTACGCCAAGGTTCCGAAGAAACCCGAGGCGGCCATCATCTACTATGAACAGATGATCGAGGAATATCCAAAGAGCAAGCTGGTGCCCGATGCGCGGAAGCGCATTGCGGAAATAAAGGGCTTGATGGTACGCTCCCCCTTAGCCGATCCCGCCGCACCATCATTGGAATCCATCCCGCTGGCCGTTGAAAAGGAACCTGGAAATGCTAAAGAGTAGAACCCTTTACGGATTGCTTCTTTGGGGCGGCCTGCTTTCGGCGGCAGTGGCGCTTGAGGACGACCTGCCGAAAGAGATCCCCGACGAACCGCTCGATATTCGGGCGGCGCGGTTGGAATACACCAACGAAACCATCATTGCCAGCGGTGGGGTGACCGGACGTTTCGAGAATGTGGTGATTCGCGCGGATAAGATTACTGGCAACCCTGAAACCGGCGACCTGCACGTCGAGGGCGATATCCTGTTCGAGCGCGGCAACGTGCTTTGGCAGGGGAGCGAACTGGACTACAACTTTATCAAGCAGGAAGGACTGTTCGGTCCGTCGGCTCTCTATTTCGAGCCAGCGTTCATGAGCGTCGACCATGTCGAACGGGTTTCCACGAACGAATACCTGCTGCGGGGTGCCACCTTCACCACCTGCCCGAAGGATTCGCCGCACATCCACGCGCGCGCCAGGGAGGCGCGGCTGGTCGATGAAAAATACATCATTGCCAAGGGCGTCACGTTTTATGTGGGCAAGGTGCCGGTGTTTTATGTGCCGTACTGGCGGCACAAGCTCCGCGAAGGCATCTTGTCGTTCAAGTTTGGCGCGGGTAGCGAATGGGGCGTCTACGCATTGACCAAGGCCACGTTGCCCATCACGGAAAACGTGGACTACATCACGGACGTCAATCTCTACAGCAAGCGGGGCGTGGGCATCGGACAAGGCTTTGCCTGGGAATATCCCGAGGCGGTCGGCGAGTTTGCCGCCTTCTACCTGAAGGATCAGGATCCCCATGCCCGTTTTGATTTACCGGAAATCGGCGATGATCGCTACCGTTTCAAGTTCGAGCACATCCAAAACTTTACGGATACGCACTACCTCAACACCAAGTGGAACTACCTCAGCGACCCGGCGGTTCTCGAGGAATTCTTCAAAAAGGAATACCGTAGCAACGCACAACCTGAAAACTATGCGTCGTGGGTCTATGGAAACAGCTATGTCGGCTCCGAGGTCTTTGTGAACAAGCGCTTGAACGACTTCTACGACAACGTAGACCGCGCCGAATATTCCGCCGACCTCTACCGTGCCCGACTCGGCAACTCCCCGTTCTATCTCCAGAGCGAAAAC
>DAOUQA010000134.1 GCA_030625905.1 Kiritimatiellales bacterium
TCGATGATATCTCCCGCCAATATGGTGTGAGCAAGAGCGATATCATGCGCCTAAACGATATTTCCGAAGTCAAGGAAGGGCAGCGCCTGCGCATTCCGATCGCGGAGTAAATCTGGGACCCGGGTATCAATGCGTAGGACCATTTCCCTCTTTATTGCCATCGTATTGATACTCGTGACACTTGGTATTGTGATACTGGCCAGTGCCAGTTCCGCCGAGTACGATGATTCGACCCATTTCGTCAAGCGTCAGCTGTATTGGCTGGCGCTTTCCTTTTGCATGGCCTGCGTGGCTGCCCGCTTTGATTATCGCTTCTATCAAAAACTGGCCATTCCATCTGCGGTGGTGTCGGTGCTGTTGTTGATTCTGGTGCGCATCCCCGGTATTGGACACAACATTAACGGTAGTTGGCGATGGCTGCGCATCGGGTCGCTGACCTTCCAGCCTTCGGAGATCGCCAAGCTTGCCATGATCATGCTCTTTGCCTGGTGGCTTGCGCGGAACCAGCGGCGGATCGACGAACTCAAGCGCGGCATTTTGATTCCTTTCGGCATGCTTGCCTGTTTTGCCTTTCTGCTCATTGTCGAGCCGGATTTCGGCACGACCATGCTGGTATCGTTCGTGGCCGTATTCATGATGTTTATCGGAGGGGTGGCCGTGGGGCCGCTATTGCTCACCGGCCTTTGCGGACTGCTGGGTGTTGTATTCCTTATTTTCCAGAATCCTGAGCGCATGAGTCGCATCCTGGCGTTTCTCGATCCACAGAAATACGAGCTGGAGAAGGCTTGGCAGTTGACCAACTCGTTGCGTGCATTTGCCAGCGGCAACCTGTTTGGGGTTGGTTTCGGAAACAGCATGCAGAAATTCCACTATCTGCCCGAGGCGCATACCGACTTTATCTTTCCAATCATCGGGGAGGAACTTGGTCTGGTCACCACCTTGTTGGTGTTGTTGATGTATGTCATTCTTTTTGTTTGCGGGTTGAGGATTGCCTTCAATGCCCGCGACGACTTTGGCCGATTCCTTGCGTTTGGCATCACGCTGATGATCACAATGCAGGCATTGATCAACTTTGCGGTCGTCACCGGATGTGTGCCCACCAAGGGGTTGGCGCTGCCGTTTATCAGCTATGGCGGATCGAGCTTGCTGGTTTCCTGCATAATGGTGGGTATATTGCTGAATATTGCGCATGCCGGAGCGCGTGCACCCTCCGCGATATCGCGCAACCTGTTCAAGGATCGGGCGAGGAAAGTATAGACGAGGAATAAACCATGCCCAACGAATACGAACTGCTGGATAGCGGCCACGGGAAAAAACTGGAACGTTTTGGCGATATGGTGCTGGAGCGCCCGTGCGCGCAGGCGGTGTGGACTCCGAAAAATCCCGGTCTTTGGGAAAGCGCTACGGCCCGCTTCGATCGCGCAGGCGGTCACAACTGGCAAGGGCGCGGCCAACTCTCCAAGGCCTGGAACGTTGAAATCGGTGGAGTGCTAATGAAGCTTTCGGCAACCGATTTCGGTCACCTTGGCGTATTCCCCGAAACACGCGCGCTATGGGAGTGGATACGCACGACGCTTCTAGCCGAAAAATCAAGGCGCCACCGCGATCTGAAATTTCTCAACCTCTTTGCCTATTCCGGCGGGGCGACGCTCGCTGCCGCGCAGGCCGGGGCGCACTGCTGCCACCTTGATGCCTCCAAGGGTATGGTTGATTGGGCGCGCGAAAATGCCCAGCTCAACCATCTCCAGAATGCGCCGATCCGCTGGATCGTCGACGATGTGATCAAGTTTCTCCGCCGCGAAGTGAAACGCGGAAACCAATACGATGCTGTCCTGCTCGATCCGCCCTCCTTTGGGCGCGGAAAGAAAGGAGAACTCTACAAAATTGAAGAGAGCCTGATGACCACGCTCGATCTCGTGCATCAAGTCCTCTCCGCCGATCCCTGCTTTGTCCTGCTCACCTCCCACACGCCCGGGTTTTCACCGATCGTGCTTAGCAACCTGCTGCGGCAATACAACGCGGGTGGAACCATCGAACATGGTGAAATGCTCCTGGCCGGTGCAGCCGAAGTGATGGATCTTCCAAACGGGAATTGGGCACGTTGGATCAATGGATAATGTGTCTCACACGAAGGCACAGAGGCACGGAGGAAATCAAAACCGAACTCTTTGTGGCTTCGTGCCTTTGTGTGAGAAAGATCTGATAAAATGAGCGAAATCAAATATGTAGCTTCAGGGCTTACCCCACTCATCCTCCATGCGGACAACCATCTGCTGGCGGTCAACAAGCCGACGGGCTTGCTTTCGCAGGATAGTGGTACCGGTCTGCGGAACATGGAGGACTGGGCGCGCGAGTGGGTGCGGGTCGATAAGAATAAGCCCGGAAGCGTTTTCCTGAACGCGGTGCATCGGATCGACAAGGCCGTCAGCGGCGTCGTTCTTTTTGCCCGTACCAGCAAGGCGCTCTCGCGCCTCAACGAAGATATCCGCAAACGCAACTGCAAAAAGATCTACCATACGCTGGTTGAAAGAACGCCCGAAAAATCGTCCGACGAACTAGTCCACTGGCTTACGCACGAGCACCATCGCGCCGAGGTTTGCAAAGAGGGCGACAAAGGTGCGCAGCGCGCCGTCCTGCGCTACCGGACACTCAAGCAGCTTGGCAATCTGACCCTGCTCGAAGTCGACCTCGAAACCGGCCGCTACCACCAGATCCGCGCGCAGCTTGCTGGCATCGGATGTCCGATTGCGGGCGATGAAAAATATGGAGCCAAGCTTGTGTCGGGGGAAAAGGATATCGCGTTGCATCATGCCCAGCTGGGAATCACCCATCCCACATCCCGCGAATCGGTCGTTATAAAAGCCCCTTATCCATGCGACTCGGAGTGGTGGGTGCGATTGTAGGGCGCGAATGGTCATAGCTTAGGTTAACGGTTGCAAAGCCGTTTTTTCCGTGTAGCATGATCCCTTTGTAGTTTTTAAGGGGAACAGGTAATGGCTAAAGAAGAATCAATCGAGGCGGAAGGCGTAGTGAAAAAAGTGCTTCCGGCAACCATGTACCGGGTCGAGTTGGAAAACGGGCACGAAATTCTGGCGCACATTTCCGGCAAGATGCGCAAACATTTCATCCGTATCGCCGTGGGCGATCGGGTAACCGTTGATATCTCTCCCTACGATCTGGAAAAAGGGCGCATCACCTTCCGCCACCGGAACTAAAAAGATTAAAACCACGAATTATCCGAATTTGCACAAATCCAAATCTCAGGTGTTGAATTCGAGTTGATTCGAATCATTCGTGGTTAATTCTTAAGTTTTACGGAGAGGTGAGGTATGGCGAAGCGGAGCGTCTGGGGCAGCAAAGTCGGTTTCCTACTGGCCGCCATAGGATCGGCGGTCGGGCTGGGCAATATCTGGCGCTTTGGCTACATGGCCTACGAAAACGGCGGCGGTGCATTTCTGGTTCCCTATGCGGTAGCTTTGGTATTGGCCGGCATTCCGCTGATGATCCTCGAATACGCCCTCGGGCATCGCGAGAAAGCCTCTCCCCCTCTCGCCTTTGCCCGCGTTTCCCGCAAGTGGGAAACCATTGGCTGGTGGATGCCGGTTATCGCCTTCTTCGGCATCACCCTCTTCTACGCTGCCGTCATTGGCTGGTGCATGAACTATTTCGTTTTTTCGTTTACCCAGGCATGGGGGGCTGATACCGGCGCGTTTTTCATGGACACCTTCCTGCAGGTGTCGGACTCGCCATTCAATCTTGGAGGGATTCGCTGGCCCATTCTTGGCGGAACCGTATTGACGTGGGGGATCAGCTGGGCCATCTGCTATCGCGAGGTCAACCATGGCATTGAAAAAGCCAGCATGGTCTTCATGCCGCTACTCGTTGTCCTTACACTGGTTCTGGTGGGTTGGTCGTTGCAACTTGATGGCGCGTGGGAGGCCATTAAGACGCATTATCTATCCGCGGAGTGGGGAAAGATCAATCCACTAACGGCCAGCGGCAGCAAGGTGTGGGTGGCGGCGTTCGGGCAGATTTTTTTCACCCTTTCGCTGGGCTTCGGCATCATGATTACCTATGCCAGCTACCTGCCGAAAAAAACCGACATTGTCGGAAACGCGCTCATTACCTCCGTGCTCAACTGTCTCTACTCCTTTATTACCGGCTTTGCTGTTTTCGGAACGATTGGCTTCATGGCGGCGTCCAAGGGCGTGCCGTTCGATGAAGCCATCACCGGCGGTCCGGGGCTGGCGTTCGTCGTCTATCCCGAGGCCATCAACCAGTTGCCTGCTGGGCAAACGATTTTTGGCCTGCTGTTTTTTCTTATGCTCATTATGGCCGGGCTATCCTCCGCCATCTCGCTGGTCGAGGCCTTTTGCTGTTCACTGATCGACAAGTTTAGCTTCAGCCGAAAGAAAACCGTAACCGTCGTCTGCCTGATCGGCCTGCTCGGCAGTACCATTTTCACCACCCGCGCCGGGCTTCATATTCTCGACATCGTTGACCACTTTGTAAACAACTATGGCCTCGTTACCGGCGGCATCGTCGAATGCCTGCTGGTGGGGTGGGTGCTCAAGGCTGTCGTGGCTCGTCGTCACGTCGATCAAGCGGGCGGATTGAAACTTTTCCGGCTTTGGGATGTTCTGGTTCGCTTCGTTACGCCGGCCATTTTGATCGTCGTGATTGGCTTTGCGCTCTACAGCGAATTCAGCGGGAACTATGAAGACTACTCCACCCAGGCATTGCTTTGTTTTGGAGTGGGTTGGCTGGTGGCCGCCTTCGTCATTTCCTTCGTCCTGATGCGCTATCCGTGGAGCGGGGCGAAGCTCGATCATGAGCACGAGCCGGAAGAAGACCATCTTTTAGTGTAGAACGAGCGCCCCGCTCGTTTGTGCAAGCGAGACGCTTGCGCTACGTTAGCCTGATTTAATCCTCACCGCTTTTGCGTATGAACCGGCCGATGATTCGGTTCGGCAACGCTGATGATTTCAACTGACGCGCGGGGACGCTCCAAGCTGATGATTTCCACGCGAAGCTTGGCCTCAAGTTGTTTGTAGATGAATCGCTCCGACTCCAGATCCATCTGGGCCTTTCGGAGCGGACGAGCTTTGGGACTCTGCATCTTAATGTCTACTGCCCGTATTTCGGCAAGAACCTTATCGATACTCTCGAATTGGTTCTTGGCCGTCAAATACTCGGTCTCCAAGCCATTTTTCAAATCCTGTAGACACTCTCGCAAGGCCTCTTCCAGTGTCTTCTTTTGCAACGCAAGCCGCCGTGCTTCGGGGTGATCGATGCCATGGTCTGTTGCGAGCGAGCGGAGCTGTACATCAATGTCCAAAAGCTGCTGAAGTGTGTTCAACACAGACGGGTCGGGAGGAATATTCGAAGTGCATTCTACTAGGTTATTGTCATCCAAGTCCTCGAGAATCTTAAGCAACCCTTCCTTTTTTACCATTTTTGTTTGAGCCATCAGGCGGTCGGCTTCGAGTTGTTGGAGACGAATAAAATCGACTTTTTCACTGTTCCCGCTACCAAACGCGGGAAGGCCGAGTTCTTCTCTTTGGTGTTCAAGCACCCGCTCTGCGGCATCAACCCGGTCTCGCTGTTCCTTGAGGGCTTTGGTGAACACGTCAATCGTAGCGCGGACATTTTTACTGGCCATATCGAGGCGATAATCCCGAAAGGTTATGGCGATCTCATTCGCAATTTTGGCCGCTTCATTAGGGTCGTTTCGAGTCGCTGTAATGGTGATCAGCGTCGTATTGGGGATCTGGGAAATATGAATACTATTTCTAAGGATCTGCAAGGTTTCGGTGCGGGGGAGTTCTTG
>DAOUQA010000083.1 GCA_030625905.1 Kiritimatiellales bacterium
TCGTTCCTCTGAAAATCTATTTTCGGCTGAGCCATCTGCTTTAATAACCCCTGCCCACAGGGTTGCGGCTATCAGCCGTTCCGTTTATCAATTCGGTCATCCTGTAGATATCCGCTCTTTATTCCTCTGACTCCCTCTAGCAAAGCGGGTGGTAGAATCTTTCTACTGCAGCAACGTTAAAAAATCCTTTCCGGGACGTAAATGATGTCGCCATCTATCAGCATAATATCGGCCGCAACATTGCCGGCCTGGCCAATCTTCCTGAAATCGACCGATACCCGCGTTTTCATTCCCAATTCATCGGTTCGGGAAACACGAATATCACTCTGTTTCGCACTGGGAGCAAACCCGCCCGCTACTTGAACCGCAGCAGAAAGATTAATGCCGTTTTGCGACTGGAGCGGAACGCGGCCAGGCTTGTTCACCCGCCCAAGGACCGTAACAGAGCCCCACTCGCCAACAACATCGCCATCCACCAAGGTCAGCATGACGACCGGTGGATTTACATAGTAGGCTCCATACGTCTTTGCAATTATGCCGCGCGCCGCCGCGAGCTTCATGCCGCCAATCTTCACATCACCCACCAGCGGCAATGTCACCATGCCTTGATGGTTCAGCTCCGCCCGATGCAACGATACCTCCATGCTTCCATCTACTTCGACCGAAATTTCGACCCCATCCCCCGGAGCCAGATCTCTGGATTGCGAAGAGCCGCCCTGCGTGCCGAGCATGAAGCCACGCGTCGTTTCCGAACTTGAACCCATCGTGGCACACCCGGCTATCAACCCCATGAAACCCACTAAGAGAACGCCTTGCCTGACCCATTGAAACATTTAAGACTCCTTGGACATAAAAAGAAACAGCCTGAATTAATTCAGGCTGTTCTTAGACGATTCGGCTCATATAAAGCAAGCCATCTTCTTAATAGGCAATGACCTCCGTCTCCCTTTATCCTATTAATGAGCAGTAAAAATGAGGAAAACGGCTCTTTTCCGGTTCTACGTAGAATTTTGTGGTGCCTTGGAACGAAGTGCTTTTTTTTACGCAGTAAATAGCGTAGCGGTTCACGAATTAGGGGAATATTTTGACGGGATAACAGGATAGACTGGATCGGATCTTGTTTATCATCGAAGGAATGGCTTTTGATGGTATTGCCTTGCAACGACCTGGCCTGTACCCGGGCAGGAACTGGAAGGAAAATTGGAGATCAACTGGATGGAGAGACCTTCATAGTAGCCATGAGCGAAGAACGCGGTTCATTATCCAGATAATGAACCGTTCTCTACGAGCACTATTTTCTGCGAAAATTATCAATCGCTACGCTCATGGCTGTTATCCGGTCGAAAAGTCCCCGTTTCCCATAAAAATATACGAAGAGCCTCTTTTCCTGGTTTATAGCCCCGGAGGAGGAGGGGGAGGAGAAGAAGGCGCATCCGGCCCTGAACTGATACCATCATCGCTTCCGCCGCCGCCAGCTACTGCTGCCACGGCAACGCCACCGACAATAACCGCTTCACCGAGAAGGATTCGGCCGGTACGCCCCGCGTCATCACTCCACGCCAGCGGGTTGATCCAGGAAAGGCTTCCTCCGGTTGCAACCGGTGATTTCCAGCGGGAAGGCGAAACCAGCGCGACAAAGTCGCCTACCGAAGAAAATTCCACGCCGATTTCCGCATACTGTTCGTATTCCGTTGACCGCCCCGATGCGACGATTTTCGGCCCGCGGGGGCCGCTGGCTCCCCCGGTGGAGGCACACCCCGAAATTAAAGCAGTACACAAAAAGCCACTGATTATCTTTATTGCATCCATCGTCTTTTCACCCTGTTTTAGCTGGTCTTAAAATGTCCAATCCACTTTCCGAACACATATTCGCCGATCTGCGCGTCCCATAATCCAATCCAGTACCAATTTCCCCACGCAGGTACATCAAAATCGATCGAACCTTCGAGGCCGTAGCTTACATGCGGCTGGTACCAATCGCCTGCGGTTTCATCCCAAATGCAAATCTGGTACTCCCCCTGCAAAGCGGGAATCGCAAGATGTTCCGTTGGAAGACCTACGCTACCACTGAAGGCACTCGTACAAACCACCGATATGATTAATGCCATTATTGTCTTTTTCATTTTACACCTCGTCTTTTATCCTTGTTTGTTCTACATCCAAATCCAATGTCCATACAAAAAGTTCGTCGTTCCGGCACCTTCATCAAGCTCGCTTAGCTCCAGCCAATACCATTGGTCGGAACCCTCGCTTTCAACTTCGATTACCAGTTCTTCAGGCTCAAACTGCACACCGAGCACCGCGACTGATTGGTCGACCATATTCGACAACGTAGCCAATACCGTCTGCCCGTTGAATCCGCTAAGCGGAATGACCCCCTGATTGCCTATCGCCATGATCAAAAGCGCATGCGTGGTCTCCTGCCCCTCAAAACTCGCCCGGAGAGTCGCCTGCTCATCCGCCGCGATATTGCCGGCCGTCAAAAGACCGGATCCATCAATCGATCCGTTGGCTGAATCCACGCTCCAGACAGGATTCACTTCGGTGCTAGTTCCATCGGTATAGCGCACCGTGCAGACATATTGAGCCGTCGTGTTTTCCTCGATTTCATCCGGCCCTGCGATCACCAGACTCTCCAGCACAAGAACATGGTTGATCGTTACGGCAAATGTGTCGCTTTTGCCCTCATAGCTGGCGGAGACCGTCACACTCTGGTCGGAACCCACATCCCCCGCCGTTAACACGCCGGAACCACTGATGGTTGCGTAGGAAGCGTTTTCGCTCCAGCTCGGTGCGACCACCGCACTCGTCCCGTCGGAATAGCTCGCGGTACAGGTGTATTGGGCCGTAGTTTCTTCATCCAAACTTGATCGCCCAGAAATTGTAATGTCCATCAGCACCAGCGGAATATACTTGATCGTCACAACGTGCACATCGGTCTTCCCTCCGAAGCTGGCCGAGAGAGTCACGCTTTGATCTGCAGAAACATTTCCTGCACTCAGCAGACCGGAACCACTGATGGTGGCATAGGCGGAATTCTCACTCCAACTCGGCGTAACCACCGCGCTGGAGCCGTCCGAATAGCTTGCGGTGCAGGTATATTGTGCCGTCGTCTCCTCGCTCACCATTCCCAGACCAGTAATCGTAATGCCGGCCAACTCAGGCTCAATATACTTGATGGTTATTTCCGCTGCGTCAGTGAATCCGCCATACGTTGCCGTTACAGTAGCATTTTGATCGGCAGAAATATCCCCTGTACTTAATAGGCCGGAAGCACTGATTGCTGCCGAAGCAGACGCCACATCCCAAGTCGCAGCCAGCGCCGCACTGGTGCCATCCGAATAGTTTCCGATGCAGGTATACTGCGCAGTGGACTCCTCGTTCACAACCGTCGGACCAGAAACAGCGATCCCTATAAGTAGTGGCGCAGGCGGACCGTCCGGCGGGGGCGGGGAAACCGCATTGGCGCTGGAAACCACCAGCCCCATAACCATCGTTATTAAACCAAATACCCGCAACTCTATTCTTTTTTGACTCGCTTTTACCTTCATTAAAATCATTCCTACATTCAAGTTTGATGCCGCCGCCTACTACCCCAGAAGCTGCTCTGTTCACCGGCCACCGGCATCGAACACTGCAAAGGCGAGCAGAAGGGCTAGTAGCAGGGCATGTGCCAAGGATTTTGTTTAAATAAACTGGATTCATCGCACAGGGCCTGCCTGATTGTCGCGATTCCCTGAAATCACACGTAGTTTGACCGTTGGATCCTCTTTTTCAGCCCTGCGATATAATTCTATTTATCCCTCTTTAAGCGATGAGGGTACTTCGACATGACCCCACACTCGTTGTTTAATTTTTCTCATATTTGAAAAATTGCCGATGAAAAATCGCGCGCGAATATCATCAGACTCAATCGTCTTTTAGCGGGGCAATTTGCCTGATCAGCTCTTTGAAAATGGGTAAAGTGTTCTTGCTTTACCCATTGCCGTTTAAGGACTAGCGTAGACAGGAATACCCCTTCCTGTACGAAAGCCGGGATGTTTAGCTCATCCGTTTTTATGGGTCAAATAAAAATATGAGATAATTTCGGGGGGTAGCCGCCGACCCCTGTTTTCCGATAGGCTGATATCCCGATTCCGCCCTTTCTGGACGGATGTGAAGCATGAATCACTGACTTTAAAAGGGCATCCGACAAATAAAAATAGTCCGAGTCAACGGCGAGGCAACATTTGGATGGCCATCCCCCACAATAACCCCCAACAAAATTTCCAGGCATTATCTATTGACATATTCGCATATCTACATATGTTTATGCGTATGGAAACAAAAGGGATCAATTGCGCGCTGGATAAAATGGCGCCGGACGCAGTGGGCCACGCGGCGGAAATGCTCAAGCAACTGGCGCATCCGATACGGTTGCGGATGGTGGATCTTCTGCACACGGCGGGCGAACTTCCGGTCTGCGAGATTACCAAATATCTCGGGATTGCGCAGGCGACCACCTCGCAACACCTCAACCAGATGCGGCGGGTGGGTTTGCTGAAATCGGAACGCCGCGGCAAGGCGGTATGGTATTCGATCGCCGACAACCGCCCCATCTCCCTGCTCAACTGTATTTGCAACTGTTGCGAGAACCCGGTTTCCATGGATGAACGCAACGCCAACAACACCCAGCCAACAATGGCCTAACTAAGGAAATAAAATGAAACGACTCATAATAACAAATTTTAGTATCCGCTTTCCCTGGATCGTCATGCTCCTGCTTTTGGCGGTCACCATCTTTTTCGGGGCGCAGTTCCCCAAGGTCCATTTTGACAACGATCCGGAAAACATGCTTTCGGAAGATGAGTTTGTCCGTATCTTCCACCATGAAACCAAGCAAAAGTTTGGTCTCTACGACTTTGTGATCGTTGGCATCGTGAACGACCAGGATCCGGAAGGCATCTTTAATGTTGATACTCTCACCCATGTCGACACCCTTACGCACCAGCTGCTCAGCTTGCGACAGGCTGCCGACGGGCTTCCGCAGGTGGCAACCGATGTCACCCAAACGGAATGGAATACATTGGATCTTTCCCCAAAGAGCGCTTTCAAACGCGCCATGGGCGTGGTGTTCAGCCACGATCCCAACCACCTGTTTGATGAGGAAGGCAACAGCTCCATTATCGGTCAGGAGCTCATCAGCCCCAGTGTGGTGGATAACATTAAGCAAGCCGAGATGGGCTCGCTGAAACTTGAATATCTCATGGAAAACGTTCCTCAAACCCGCGAGGAAGCCCTCGTTATCCGCGACGATGCCATGAACAACCCGCTCTATAAGGGCACCCTCGTTTCGGAGGATGCCAAGGCCGTCTGCATCTATATTCCCATCACTGAAAAACCCTACAGCTACAACGTGGCCGCACTCGTCAAGGAACTGACCAAGGACTGGGATAACGGAGATAAAATCTATATTGCCGGCCTGCCGGTGGCCGAAGATACCTTCGGTGTGGAGATGCTTGTCCAGATGGCAATCTCCGCCCCGATGGCGATGCTGATTCTCTTTATCCTGATGTATTTTTTCTTCAAGCGGGTCTCGCTGATTCTCGCACCGTTGCTGCTTGCCATCATCACCGTTATCTGGACCATGGGGCTGTTGATTGGACTCGGATACGACGTTCACATCATGAGCTCGATGATTCCAATCTTCATTATGCCGATCACAGTCTGCAACTCCATCCATGTACTGAGTGAATTCTTCGATTCCTACCGCAACTATCAAAACAAGGGCGAAACGCTTCGGCATGTGGTAGGAAACCTCTTCACGCCCATCCTCTTTGCGAGCATCACAACCATTGCCGGGTTTGCCTCATTGGCGACCACCCCGATCCCTCCCGTCCAGGTGTTCGGATTGCACGTGGCCTTTGGCGTGGGTGTGGGCTGGCTATTGACCATGACCTTTATCCCGGCCTTTATTTCGCTCTTCATTTCGGAAAAATCGCTACACCGGCTCTGCGAGGTTCCTGAACATCCGGATCAGTGCGAGGTCGACACCAGCCTGCTCGGTCGCTTTCTGGGATGGGTGGGGCAATTCACCTATCGCCGACCCCGGCTGGTGGTTACGGTGACCATGCTCATCATGGGTTTCTCGGTCTACGGCATCAGCCTGATCAACGTGAACGACAACCCGGTAAAATGGTTCACCAAAAACCATGAACTGCGCGTGGCCGACACCGTACTGAACAACCACTTTGGCGGAACCTATACCGCCTACCTCACACTGGCACCGGACAACGAAACCTCTACCTTCGACGAAGCGGCATTTGAACAACGTCTGGCCGAGGCGGATAAGGCCGATGCCGAAACCATCGGCCCGTGGCTGGAGCTCGCCGACGAAATCAACTATTTCGACGACCCTGCCCTCCAAAGCCTGGAAACCTTCCGCGCCGCGCTCCCCTCTGCGCCCGCCGAACTTTTCCAAGGATTGGAAAACCTCAAAGGCGAACCCCTTCGCAATGCGGCACTGAATATCTGCGACCAAAAAACGGAAGTCTCCGCCCGCGAAAAACTGCTGGACGAAAAAACGGAGCTCACCGCCCCGGTCTTCAAGCGCCCCGATGTCCTGCACTGGGTGGCCGGACTTCAGGACCACATGCTGAAACAAGGCAAGGTCGGCAAAACCTCATCTTGCGTGGACGCGTTGGAAAAGGCCGCGTATGAACTTCGCTACACGGCGGTTCCGACCGGCGCATCGCCGGAAGAAAAAGCCCGAATCGAAGCCCGCAACGAAGCCAACTTTTCGGTGCCCGAAACCGCAGCGGCCGCGGGCCAGGTTTATATCCAGCTTGAAGGCATGAAGAAGAAAGATACTCTCTTCCACCTCGTGAGCCGCGACTTTCAGGAAGCCAACATCTGGGTCCAGCTCACCAGCGGCGACAACACGGATATGACGGAGGTGGTCGCGGATGTTGAAAGCTATGTCACCGCCAACCCGCCCCCCGTGTCACTAAAAGTGCAATGGGCCGGCCTGACCTACATCAACGTGGTTTGGCAGGAAAAAATGGTAGTGGGCATGCTCTCGTCGCTGATCAGCAGCTTCGTGGTCGTCCTGATCATGATGCTGGCGCTGTTCCGATCAGGGCTGTTCGGCGTGCTGGCCATGCTGCCGCTCACCGTCACCATCACCTTTATCTACGGCCTCATCGGCTGGTTCGGCAAAGACTACGACATGCCCGTGGCGATCCTCTCGGCCATGACCCTCGGGTTGAGCGTCGACTTTGCCATCCACTTCCTCGAACGCGGCCGCGAAATGTACAAGGCCGCCGGAAGCTGGAAGGAAGCCAACGCCCGCATGTTCAGGGAGCCGGCCAAGGCCATCAGCCGCAATGCCATCGTCATTGCGCTCGGCTTCCTGCCGCTGCTGTTCGCGCCGCTGGTTCCCTACCGCACCGTCGGCTTCTTCCTCGCCATCATCATGCTGGTCTCTTGGCTGGCCACCCTCTTCATGCTTCCGGCACTCGTCCGCCTGCTTGAAAAATGGCTTTTCAAAAAAGACCGGAACAAAGCAAAGGAACAGCTTTAGAATCAATCGTATCCACGCAGAATCAGCTACCCAAGGAGAACACCATGAAGAAGATCATACCAAGCGTCGTTGTCGGAGCCGCCGTAGTGGCCGTCGCCGGATGGACCATCATGCCCAGGCAGATGATCAAAGAGCGGAAAAGCCCGTTGGGCTACGAAGAAACCATTTCCAAAATCCAGAAGAATGTTGTGGATAGCGGTTGGATTGTTTCGTCGACCAGCCATCTGGACAAAGGACTGGAAAAATACGGGAAAGAGATTCCGCCGATCACGCTCATTAATATATGCCAGCCGGATCATGCCACCACCATCCTCCAAGATGATGCGTCGCGCTACATCTCGATCATGATGCCCTGCACGATCTCCGTCTATACGAAGGAGGATGGAAACACCTACGTGGCAACCATGGGCATGGAATTAATGGGCAAGATGTTCGGGGGCTTGGTTGCCGAGGTCATGGGCGGCGCGGTGGCGGAGGACGAGGAAACCTTCACTGCATTCATAAACTAGCCCCGCAACCCACGTAACAAAGGAAACCTGCTCTGGGCAGGAAAGGAAGAGATAAAATGAAAACACGCATTATTCTACTGCTTGCAGCAACCCTCGTGGCGGCATCCGTTCGCGCCGCCGACCCGACCGCCGATGAAATCGTCGCCAAGGCCAACCAGGCCTCCTACTACGGCGGGGACGATGGACGTGCCGCCGTAAGCATGAAACTTTCCGATGGGCGCACACGGGACTTCGTAATCCTGCGCAAAAATATTCCCGGAGGAGTCGACCAAAAATTCTACGTCTACTTCAAGGGCCCCGCCGACGTGCGAAAAATGGCCTATCTCGTTCATAAGCACCCCGGGAAAGACGACGACCGCTGGCTCTTCCTGCCCGCGCTCAACCTCGTCAAGCGCATCGCCCCCGGCGACAAGCGCACCAGCTTCGTTGGCGCCGACTTCCTCTACGAAGACGTTTCCGGACGCGGCCTGAACGAAGACACCCACGAACTCGTCGAGACCACCGACACCCAATATGTCGTCAACAATGTGCCGAAGAATCCCGGCTCCGTTGAATTCGCCTCCTACAAGGTTTGGATCGATAAGGATACCTTCATTCCGCGCAAGGCCGAGTATCTCGACAAAAACGGAAAGCTCTCCCGCGTGGTCGAGGCCACCAAGATCGAAATGATCCAAGGCATCCCAACCGTGGTTGAATCGGTTGCAAAAAACCTCGTTTCCGGTAGCTCCACCATCAACATTTTCAGCGGGATCAAATACGACATCGGCCTCAAGGAAAACATCTTCACCGAGCGTTTTCTGAGACGGCCGCCCCGCGAAGTGACTCGCTAGACTCGGCCTTTAGACCTTAGGCCTCAGGCTTTAGGAAGGAACCTATGATGATCGATTTGAAAAGAAATGCCAAAAGCCTAAAGCCTATGGCCTATAGTCTCCTGGCAGCATTGCTGCAAGCAATGCCTGCCAGCGCCCTCGACACCGAACTGCATGGCTTCGTCGATGGACGCGCCGGGGTGCGCACCCAAAACGATCCGTACGAGGACGACCGCAGCCTCACCGAACTGCGCCTCCAGCTTGAATCGAAGACCTACTTCGACTGGGGCGAAATCACGGCGCGGGGTGACTTTGTCTACGACGACCTCGCCACCGATCGCGGCACCGTCGATCTCGAAAACGGCGATGGCTTTTTCGACCTGCGCGAACTCAATGTGCTCTTCACTCCGGTCGACTGGTCGGACGTGAAGGTGGGTCGCCAGATCCTCACCTGGGGCACCGGCGACCTGCTCTTCATCAACGACCTCTTTCCCAAGGATTGGAACTCCTTCCTGCTGGGGCGCGACGAGGAATATCTCAAGGCACCGTCGGACGCGGTCTACGCCAGCTTTTTTCCAAGCATTGGAAGTTTCGATCTCGCCTATATGCCGCGCATGGATGCCGACCGATATATTGACGGTCGCCGCGTCTCCTATTGGAATCCCATGACGCAGAGCATCGCCGGACAGGACGCCGTCATCGATGCCGACCGGCGCGACGAATGGTTCAAAGAGGATGAAATTTCCGCCCGCTTCTACCGCAACATTAAAAGCTACGAAGCCGCCCTCTATGCCTACCATGGCTACTGGAAAAGCCCGATGGGAATGAATGCGGCCGGAGCCTACTTTCCCCGAATGGACTCCTATGGCGCCAGCGCAAAGGGTGCGATGGGCAAAGGCCTCTTCAACGTCGAGGCGGGCTACTAT
>DAOUQA010000229.1 GCA_030625905.1 Kiritimatiellales bacterium
TGATTATCGAAGATCGCGAGAAAAACGCGGCAAACGTCAATACGTTGCTGTCCGAATTCGGCGACATCATCCTTGCGCGCACCGGTGTGCCGTGCCCCCGGCGCAACTGCTCGGCCATTACC
The DNA here is from genome assembly GCA_030625905.1 of Kiritimatiellales bacterium. Taxonomy (GTDB): domain Bacteria; phylum Verrucomicrobiota; class Kiritimatiellia; order Kiritimatiellales; family Pontiellaceae; genus Pontiella. The sequence continues at coordinate 123 of DAOUQA010000229.1, forward strand.
CTCGTCATCGATGCCAGCACCGACCAGCTCGGTTCCCTGACCGGGCGACTGGGCCGTCTCCAGGGCGTTTCCGTCAAATCGATGCTGAGCAAGGCAAAGGCATGATGAAAACGCGCACCGAAAAGGATTTTCTGGGCGAAGTGCAAATCCCTGCCGACGCAACATGGGGGATCCATACCGCCCGGGCATTGGAAAACTTTCCAATCCCCGGCAGCTCCGTGCCTTCGTCTCTGATCTCTGCCATGGCACAGGTCAAGAAAGCCTGCGCGCTGGCCAACCAGGAGCTGGGGTTTCTTGAAGCCGCGAAGGCGGACGCCATCATTACCGCGTGTGAAGAGTTTCAAGTTTCAGCTTTCAAGTTTCAGCTTTCAGCGCTACAGGGCGGGGCCGGCACATCAACCAACATGATGCTCAACGAGCTCATTGCGAACAAGACAGGCAAAGACATCCATCCCATCGAAGACGTAAACCTCCACCAGTCCACCAACGATGTCTACCCGACCGCCGTCAAGGTGGCCGCCATTCATGGTCTACGCGAACTGGCCGAAAAGATTGAATCCCTCCAAGGCGCCTTCCAGCAACTGGAAAAAAAGTTTGCCCACATTCCAACCCTCGGGAAAACCGAAATGGTGGAAGCTGTTCCGCTGACCCTTGGTGCGGAGTTCGGCGCGTACGCCGAGGCCTTTGCCCGCGACCGCTGGCGCACCTTCAAGTGCGAGGAACGGTTGCGCGTAGTCAATCTGGGCGGCACAGCCGTCGGCACCGGACTGACCGCGCCGCGCAGCTACATTTTTCTCGTCGTCGAAAAGTTGCGCGAGGTGACCGGACTGGGGTTGAGCCGCGGCGAAAACCTTGTCGACCAAACCGCCAACGCCGACGCGTTTGTCGAGGTTTCCGGTATCATGAAGGCCTGCGCCACCAATCTACTCAAGATTTGCGGCGATCTTCGGCTGCTGCACATGAACCGTAAGATAAAATTGCCGGCGGTGCAGGCCGGTTCATCGATTATGCCCGGCAAGGTCAATCCGGTCATTCTCGAAAGCGTGATGCAGATCGGGATCAAGGTGCAGGCCAACGATTTTATTGTCACCGAATGTGCCTCGCGCGGCAGCTTGCAGATCAACGAATTCATGCCGCTTCTCGCTTCCGCGTTGCTCGAATCAATGGAGCTGCTCGGTGCGGCCTGCGGAATGCTCGCCAAGCACGCCGAGGGCATCGAGGCCGACGAGGCCGAATGCGAACGGCAGTTCAATGCCTCGGTTGAAATTGTTACGGCCTTCCTTCCGATCGTCGGCTACGACCGCGCCACGGAATTGGTCGAGGCGTTCAAGAAAACCGATCGCACCGACTTTAAGAACTATCTGGTTGAGGAACTCGGTGAAGATGTGGTCGAGAAAACACTATCTTCTCAGAATTTAATGGCACTGGGACACAGGAGTTAAATCCACAGATTGCGCAGATTTTCACAGATTGAAATCCGAGTAATCTGCGAAATCTGTGGACGATAAAACATGAAGAGCACACCTAAGAGTCTAAGATTGCACATCGCGTTATTTGGACGAACCAACGTGGGCAAGTCCAGTTTCCTGAACCTGATCGCGGGGCAGGACGTGGCGATTGTTTCGTCGCAGCCGGGCACCACGACGGATGTGGTGGAGAAGACGATGGAGCTGCTGCCGATCGGTCCAGTCGTTTTTCTCGACACTGCTGGACTCGATGACACCACGGCATTGGGCGAAAAGCGTGTCGGCAAAAGCGAGAAGGTGTTCGATCGCGCCGATGTGATCTTGCTGCTGCACGAAGGCGATCAGGTAACCGAGTTTGAAAAGTCGGTTGAAGAGAGGGCGGAAGCCAGGAAGATTCCGATAATCAAAATTGCCAACAAGGCCGATTTGACTGATCCGTCCGATCCGTCCTATCTGTCCTGCAACTCAACCGATTTGGGTTCACGTGATCATGTGCTGGCCGCACTCAAAGCCAAACTGTTGCGCGTCTGCCCCGACGAATTCATCACCCCGCCGTCGCTGATGGGCGATCTGGTAAAGCCGGGCGGGCTGGCGATGCTGATCGTCCCGATTGATCTGCAGGCGCCGAAGGGGCGGTTGATCCTGCCGCAGGTTTCCACGATCCGCGACGCGCTCGACAACGACGCGGCGACGCTGGTCTGCAAGGAGCGCGAATATGCCCACATGCTCTCCATCCTGAATCAGAAGCCGGACGTGGCGATCTGCGACTCGCAGATGGTGCTGAAAATGGTGGCGGATACACCGCCGGAGATTCCCTGCACGACCTTTTCGATCCTGTTTGCCCGGCTGAAAGGGGATTTGAGGAAGTTTGCTAGGGGCGCGGCGGCGATCGATCAACTGTCGCCGGGCGACAAGGTGCTGATTGCCGAATCATGTTCCCACCATGCGCTGGAGGACGATATTGGCCGGGTGAAAATCCCGCGCTGGCTGCGGCAGTATGTCGGTGTAGACGTTCAGATCGAGGTCTATTCCGGCCGTGATTTCCCGGACAACCTGTCCGAATACAAGCTGGCGGTGCAGTGCGGCGGTTGCATGCAGAATCGCCGCGAGGTGCTTTCGAGAATCGAGAAATGTGAATCGGCCGGTGTGCCGATCACAAACTATGGAATGTGCATCGCCCAGACGCAGGGGGTGCTGAAGCGGGTGCTCTCTCCGTTTCCCGCTGCGCTGGATGCTTATGAGAATGCGTGATGAGTGAAACGCGATGCGTGATTTTTCTGGTCACGCCTCACGTTTCACTCGTCACTTTTGGAGAAAAAAATGAAACGCGGATTACCCAAAGTGAATGTTGAAGGTTTAACCAGCTTCATCCCGGACGATGAAATTTTCGGCTGGCTGGAAAAAACGAAAAATCCTTCGAAGGAGCGAGTGCGGGAGATTATCCAGCGGTCGCTGGATAAGAACCGCCTTGAGCCGGAGGAGATGGCGACGCTGATCAATGCGGATTCGCCGGAAATGGCGGAGGAGATTTTCGAGGGGGCGCGTGC
>DAOUQA010000033.1 GCA_030625905.1 Kiritimatiellales bacterium
CATTCATCCTCCAGCAACGCGGATTGAACGATTTCTTGATATTTCCCGAAGAATTGCGTATAACGCCGAATTTGCACAGGAGATGGACAGAAAAGCGGCCATGGAAGACTCGAAAAGAAAAAACATAGTGATTTGGAGCGACCGCTGGAGGCTGGGGGCGCTATCGCGGGAGGAACTGGTGAATATCGGCTTTGCCTCGATACTCATCGGGATGCTTTTCCTGATGTTTCATCTGCTCGGCAACACGGTTGAAAATGTAAGTAGCCGATCGGCCTTTACCTGGATGATCGCCCGCTGGGGCGACAAGGTTTCGTTCGGTGCGGACTACTCGCACGGATATTTGATTCCTTTTGTGAGCTTGGGTATTATTTGGTACAAGCGCGCAGAATTTTTTGCGGCAAAGAAGAATATTTGCGTCGTTGGGCTTTACGTCATCATGGCGGCCTTGGTCATGCATTGGCTGGGTGCAAAGATGCAGCAGACCCGTATTTCATTGATCAGCCTGATTCTCCTTATCTGGGGAATCCCTTTCTATTTCATGGGCTGGCAGGTTGCCAAGTTGCTGATATTTCCTTGCGCCTACCTGATCTTCTGCGTTCCGCTCAACTTTTTGGACTCACTCTCCTTCCCTTTGCAGCAGGCGGCCACGGGCATCGCCTACAACGTACTCAACGGGATTGGCCTCGAGTGCAAGCGCGTTGGCACGCAGCTGATATCGCCCTACTTTCAGCTAAACGTGGAGGCGCCGTGCTCAGGGCTGCGCTCCCTGCTGGCCATGACCGCCTTGACGGCGGTCTATGCCTATTCCACGCAAAAAACATTCATCAAGAAGTGGCTGTTGTTTTGCCTTTCCATTCCGATCGCGGTGGCGGGTAACATTGGCCGTATTATTTCGATTGCGGTGGTGTCGATTGTTTCGGGGCAGAAACTGGGCGCCGGTCTCTACCACGACTGGTCGGGCTACGTACTCTTTACCGTGGCCATCAGCCTGATGGTTGCGACGGCCAAGCTGCTTAACATCAACTATCGGGAGTTGTTCTCAACATGGAAAAAAGCATATTTAAACCATTCCTGACCCTAGTGGTCCTCATGGTGCTCACTTCGCTGGCATTGGCCTTCACCGTGGATGTCATGTTGAACGATGCGCCCGGCGTGGTCATGAAGCTACCCGAGACGCTGAATGGCTGGGTTGGTAACGAGCTGCGCTTTTGCCACAACGAGGCGTGCTATTCGAAAACGGCTGGCCAGGGGCAGTACTATATCCGCGACCTCGAGTTGCCGGACATTTGCCCGGACTGCGGCGAAAACCTCTACACCATGAGCTGGGCGGAATACGGCGTGTTGCCGAAGGATACCGAGTTCGTGAAATCGGCCTACACCAACGAAGCCGGCGGGCGCATATTTTCCTCGATCGTCCTGTCGGGGCAGGAGCGCAACTCGATCCACCGCCCCCAGCGTTGCCTAAAGGGACAAGGAAACGCAATAATGAACGAACACATCATCGAAGTTTCGATGGTAGGGCGGAAAGCGCTGGATGTGTCCGTCATTGAAACCGAGCGCATTTACAACACGGAAGAGGGGCAGCAGACCTACTACGGCTACTATGCCTATTGGTTCGTGGGGCAGGATCGCGAAACGGCATCGCACTATGCCCGCATGTTTTGGCTGGGCTGGGATCGTATTGTGCGCAGTATCTCGCACCGCTGGGCCTACATCGCCGTGTCCGGGAAACGCGAGGCGGAAGGCCACGAATACGAAAAAGAGATCGCCGATTTCGTGGGAACCCTCTATCCCTTGATTCTTGTCAATAATAGCAAACTCAGAGGGACGTCGGCTCCGTAATCTCCCTGCCTTGGAAGTTGCGCCGCTGCCCGCATGTTTTTATAGTGCGGGCTTTGTTTTTGGAAGAAGAGGGAGATAAATGTCTGAAGCAAAAGAAGGAATGGATGTCGGCTATGTGGCGCATCTTGCGCGCATCGATCTGACCGAAGAGGAAACCGCGCTTTTTCAAGGGCAGCTTGATCAGGTGTTGCACTATGTCGAGCAACTCGACGAACTCGATGTCGGCGACGTCGAACCCACGGCCCACGCGATCCCCGTCTACAATGTCCTCCGCAAGGACGAAGTCGGCCAAAGCCTCGACCATGCCGACGTCATCGCCAACGCGCCCGCCGCCACCGATGGCGAAGTCCGCGTCCCCAAAATCATCGATCAGTAGAAGAAATAAACCGCGCCTTGGAGCAAAGCGGAAAGATAATTTTCGGAACGAAAATAGTGAATAACGAGAACGGTTCATGGACGCAGATGAACACGAATAAATGACCAACGGATTAATGTAAATGGGATTATTATGTGCCGATATCCTATTTACATTAATCCGTTGCTATTCAATCTCTAGTGTAAACAGGTGAAACGAAAAATATTATGGCTGATCTACACAAGCTGACGATTGCCGAACTTTCTGAAAAACTGGCGGCTGGCGAATGCACTTCGGTGGAGGTCGTCAACGATGTGCTGGCATCCATCGATACCACCGACGGGAAAGTCGGAGCCTACCTGACCATCGACCGCAACTCCGCGCTAGAGCAGGCCAAGGCCGCCGATGGAGCGCGCACGGCCGGGAAGGAACTTCCTCTGCTTGGAATCCCGGTCGCGATAAAGGATCTGCTCAATGTCAAGGGGCAGCCGTGTACCTGCTCATCGAAGATTCTCGAAGGCTACACCGCGCCGTACGATGCCACCGTCATCGCCAAGCTTCGCGAAGCCGGGGCGGTGTTGCTTGGCCGTGTCAACATGGACGAATTCGCGATGGGTTCGAGCACGGAAAACGCCGCGCTCGGAAAGACCTCCAACCCGTGGAATTCCGATCACGTACCCGGCGGTTCCTCCGGCGGTTCCGCCGCCTGCGTTGCGGCTGACGAAGCGATCGCCGCGCTCGGTTCCGATACGGGCGGTTCCATCCGCCAGCCCGCCGCCTTCTGCGGCTGTGTCGGCGTCAAGCCAACCTATGGCCGCGTGTCGCGCTATGGCCTGACCGCCTTCGCCTCATCGCTCGACCAGATTGGCCCGCTGGCCAAAACCGTTAAAGATTCGGCCATCCTGCTCGAAGTCCTCTGCGGCCACGACAAGATGGATTCGTCGTCCATCGATATGGAGGTTCCGGCTTTTGGCAGGAACCTTTCCGATGACACTTCATTGGCAGGTATGAAGCTTGGGCTGCCGAAGGAATATTTTGTGGAGGGAATGGATCCCGAAGTCGAAAAAGCCGTACGCGACGCCGTTGGGCACTGCAAAAGCCTCGGCGCGGAAATTGTCGATGTCAGTCTGCCGCACTCCAAATACGCCATTGCGGTCTACTACATTATTGCCACCGCCGAAGCCTCGGCCAATCTGGCGCGTTTCGATGGAATTCGCTACGGCCTGCGCATCGATGGGAAGAATCCGCTTGAACTCTATGGAAAAACCCGTGCGGCGGGCTTTGGTGCGGAGGTCAAGCGCCGGGTCATCCTCGGAACCTATGTGCTCAGCAGTGGCTACTACGATGCATACTACAAGCGCGCGCAGAAAGTCCGTACGCTGATCCGCAACGATTTCACCGAAGCGTTCAAACAGTGTGACGCCATTCTCGCACCGGTCACGCCGACCCCGGCCTACAAACTCGGCGAAAAGACGGACGATCCGCTGAAGATGTATCTCGACGATATCCTCACCACGCCCGTCAACCTTGCCGGCAACTGTGCGCTGTCGCTACCCTGCGGTTTCTCGTCCACCGGCCTGCCCATTGGTCTTCAAATCATCGGCGACTCGTTCGCCGAGGAAACCATCCTTAAAGTCGGCCACGCCTACGAACAAACCACCGAATGGCATAAGCAAAAACCGGGATTATAAGAATTTACCACAGAGGGCACTGAGGATCACAGAGGATGGACCTTAATCAGATTACGGAAAAAATCATCGGAGCGGCTATGAAGGTGCATTCGGCCTTGGGGCCGGGGCTTCTTGAAAGTGCCTATCAGGCTTGTTTGTTTCGGGAGCTGGAAAAGCAGGGACTTTCTGTTTTATCAGAGGTCGTTCTTCCCGTGGTTTATGATGGAGAAACCATTGATGTTGGGTATCGGATGGATTTGTTGGTTGAAGACCAGGTTGTCGTCGAGTTGAAAGCCGTTGATAAGGTTCTCCCGATCCATGAAGCACAACTCATCACCTATTTGAAGCTGAGTAATAAGAAGGTGGGTTTACTCATCAATTTTAATGTTTTGCATCTCAAGGACGGCATAACACGCAGAGCCAATTAAACCTCCGTGTTCCTCCGTGCCCTCTTGTGGTGAAAAAGGATTACGCACTATGAAATACGAAGCAACGATTGGCTTGGAAACGCATATCATGCAGAAGACGGCATCGAAAATGTTCTGTGCCTGCAAATATGAGTATGGCGCGGCACCGAATACGCACGTCTGTCCGGTCTGCCTCGGTTATCCCGGCGCACTGCCGGTCATGAACGAGAAGGCGATCGAGCTTTGCTGCAAGGCGGGGCTGCTGCTGGGGTGCGAGATCAATCCGTGCAGCAAGTGGGATCGCAAGAACTATTTCTATCCCGACATGGCGAAGAACTACCAGATCACACAGGCCGACGAACCACTTTGCCTTGGTGGTGAGTTGGAGGTCGATGTCGACGGCGAAATGAAAACCTTCACGCTTGAGCGCATCCATCAGGAGGAAAACGCGGCCAAGAACACGCATGTTGCGGGTGCGAGCCTGGTCGACTACAACCGCGCCGGTACCGCGCTGATGGAGATTGTCTCCAATCCCTGCATGCACTCGTCGGCCGATGCGCTGGCCTATCTCGTTGCGCTCAAGCAGATCATGGAATATGGCGGTATTTCCGACTGCAATCCTGAAAAAGGACAGATCCGCTCCGATGTGAATGTGTCCGTTCGCCCAGTTGGGCAAGAGGAACTGGGTTCCAAGGTCGAGATCAAGAACATGAACTCCTTCGCTTTCATCCAGCAGGCAATCGAATACGAGATTGATCGCCAGACCGATTTATTGGAAGCGGGCGGAGCGGTTGTGCAGGAAACGCGCGGGTTCGATTCCGACCGCGGCGAAACCTTCAGCCAGCGCACCAAGGAAAACGCGCACGACTATCGCTACTTCCCCGAACCCGACCTCATGCCCGTCAAGATTTCCGCCGAACAGGTGGAGCAATGGCGCTCCGAATTGCCCGAGCTCCCGGCGCAGCGCCGCGAGCGTTATGTGAAGGAGCTGAGCCTGCCGGAATACGATGCCGGCGTACTGACGGCCGACAAAATAATCTCCGATTATTTTGATGAAATTATCATGAAAGCAGATCATCCGAAGCTGGTTTCCAACCTCGTTATGGGGAAGGGCATGAGCTGGATGAATGAAATCGGGCAAGCAGAGTATCTCTCAATCATGACGCCTGCAGTAACCGGTGAGGTGGTCGGGCTGGTTGCCAAAAAGGTAATCAGCAACAACGCAATGAACGAACTCGTGGATATTCTCGTTGAGCGCAAGGGGGGAGACCCGAAGGCCATTGTCGAAGAGAAGGGCATGGCACAGGTTTCCAACGACTCCGCACTGGAGGGCTGGGCCGACGAGGCCATCGCCGCTAACCCGAAACCCGTCGAGGAATACAAGGCCGGAAATACCGCTTCGATCAATTTCCTGATGGGGCAGGTGATGAAGGCGAGTCGCGGCAAGGCTAATCCCGGCGCCGTCATGCAGGTACTCAAGCAAAAACTGGATGGCTAGAAAAAACTGAAGGGCTACGTGCTACATGGTTGGAAGAGCGGCCAACAGGCTTTACTAATGGTTTTCGGAAAAGAACTACATTTCTTTAAACACTCGATGGTGTGGGGTGCTTGGAAATAGCGAAAACCGCTTTGCGCAAAGAGGGTGGTTCGGTATAGTTCCTCCTGATTGATCCAAAGGGGACTGCCATGGAAAACAATGAATCCCAGAATGTCAACGAGGCTGAATTCGAACCTGTTCCCAGCGGCCCTGCCGGTCCGTCCAGAACCGAGCGCCAGTGGGCGATGGGCTGCCATCTGATTGCACTGTGCGGAATCGTGGTTCCTGTCCCCTCTGCAAATCTTCTGGGGCCATTGATTCTTTGGTTGATCAAACGCGAGGATGGAGCCTTCATTGATGATCAGGGCAAGGAGTCGCTGAATTTTCAAATCAGCCTGTTTATCTATGCCCTTGCTTGCTTGGTGCTGGCCGTAATCGGCATTGGCATCTTCTTGCTGTTTCCGCTGGCTCTTTTTGGTTTGGTTTGCGTAATCATTGCTGCCATCAAGGCCAGCGAGGGCGTTGTATTCCGCTACCCGGCCTGCATTCGTTTTATTAAATAGGAAACTATAAGGGAAATTTATGAGCGCAAAGATTATTGATGGGAAGCAGATTGCCGCGGATATCCGCGAGGAGCTGAAAACGACGGTTGCCGGACTAAAGGAGAAGGGGATTGTCCCCGGCCTTGGCGTGATTCTCGTAGGGGCGGATCCGGCATCGCAGTCGTATGTGACGGCCAAGGAGCGTGCCTGCGAAAACATTGGCATCTATTCCGACGACAACCGGCTTTCGGCCGAGACCTCGCAGGAGGAACTGCTGGCGCTGGTGGACAAGATGAACAACGACCCGAAGATCAACGGTATTCTGGTGCAGCTTCCGCTGCCGAAGCAGATCGACGAGGCCACTGTGCTGCTGGCCATCGATCCGGAGAAGGATGTGGATGGGTTCCACCCGATGAACGTCGGCAAGATGATGGTTGGCGAGGATACGTTCCTGCCGTGCACCCCGCATGGGATCGTGCAGATGCTCGCCCGTAGCGGTGTCGAAACTTCCGGGGCGCACGTCGTCGTGATCGGTCGCAGCAATATTGTCGGCAAGCCGGTCGCCAATATGCTGCTTCAGAAAAAAGAGGGGGCAAACGCCACCGTCACGCTCTGCCATACCCGCACGAAGGATGTCGGCCACTTTACCCGCCAGGCGGATATCATCATTGCGGCATCCGGCTGGCCGAATACCGTTACCGCCGATATGGTCAAGGAAGGTGCGGTAGTGATCGATGTGGGCGTGAACCGGGTGGATGATCCCAGCCGCGAGCGCGGCTACCGTTTGGTGGGCGATGTTGATTTCGACGCCGTGAAGGAAAAGGCTTCGATGATTACGCCGGTGCCCGGTGGCGTCGGCCCGATGACGATCACGATGCTTCTCTACAACACGGTGGAGTCGGCCAAGCGCGCAAATGGAATGGATTGAACGAAAAAAGTTATCCGTACCCGGTTATTGGTTGTCGGGGTAAATGCCTGCAGAGTGCGGGTGCCCCTGATAACCGTTAACCGATAACCATTAACTGGAACAGGCAGAACCAGAGGTTTTGCAAGTTCCTCATAAGGGAGAGCCTATTATGATTTCGGAAAAAATACAGGAAGCGTTGAACGAGCAGGTGAACAAGGAGTTTTATTCGGCCTATCTCTATCTGGCCATGTCGGCTTATTGCGACACGATCGGATTGCCCGGTTTCTCGAATTGGATGCGCCAGCAATACGAAGAGGAGAGTCTGCATGTCACCAAACTGTATGACTACATTCTCGCCCAAGGCGGAAAGATCCATCTCCAGCAGATCGACGAGCCGCCGAAGGAATATGGAACACCGGTCGAGATTTTCGAACAGACCCTCGCGCACGAGCAGTTTGTGACCGGATGCATCAACGAGTTGATGGGAATAGCCATCGAGGAGCGCGACTATGCCACCCAGACCTTTTTGCAGTGGTACGTGAGCGAACAGGTCGAGGAAGAATCCAATGTAAATGATATTCTTGCACCGCTTCGCATGGTGGGCAAGGAGGGTGGCGGCTTGATGATGATCGACCAGCAATTGGCGAAGCGCCTGCCGCCGGCGCCGCTCGCTCCTGCAGGATAATATGAAATAAACCTGACAGGAATTGTTTCGCGCAAAGGCGCAAGCTCCGCAAAGGGAAGTTTATTTTTCTCTTCTTTGTGTCTTTGCGGCTTGAGCGACCGGAGGAAGCGGGCGTGAGTAATAATACGGATCAAGTTAATTCCGTATAACAGGGGAAGAATGATGAAGAACAGAAAATCCAGGGTATGTTTCGTGGCGGCGCTACTTGCGTGCTCCGCCGTTTTTTCAAATGCTGCGCGCAAGGATGAGGTTACACTCGTCATGGTTCCGCGCGAGGATGCGCTGATTCGGTTGGGGACAGATATTGCCAACAAGTACCCAACGTTGCTCATTAGCTACAAACTGGGCGCGAACAGGGAGGTCTCCCTGCATGGCTGGACGGGATCCCAGTGGCTAGCCGTGGGATTGGATGATTTCCAGTCCGGAAAATTTTTCAAGAAGGGGCCTGATACTGCACTGGTCGTGGAAAAGGCAGGGATCGCGTTTCCCGGAAAGATGCTGCCTTCGCCGGACTGGTGCGCTAGCGCCGCCAAGATCACGACCACCGAAATGCGCCCGTTGCTGCATCTGGTGGGGCAATACTACGATTTTTCCTTCAAGGATTGGACGTGGTTTGCCAAGCGCTACAACATGGATATGGATGCGATCAATCCCGAAATGTTGAATGTTGCCTGGTACCACAGGCGGGGAGGCGAGCTTCTGGCGTCGCGCGAACAACAGGGGGAATCCGACCTGCAGTACTGGGCTCCCATTTATCGGAAGGAAGAGGTGCCACCGGGGGTATCCAAGCCGGTGGTTCCTGTCGATACGCAGACGGAAGAGGCTGTGGTGGTTCCGCCAGTGGAGCAGGAAGAACCCGGAAACCCGCTCACCAACGATGCTCCGGCGGCGGTGATTATGGGAGCGGACGAAACCGCGGTTGAAGACAAACCCCTAGAAAATTCGGAGGAGCCGGCTCCGGTAGACGAAGCCGCAGTTGAGGAAAAAGCTCCGGAAAGTCCGGAAGCACCGGCCCCTGAGGATGAAACCGTAGTTGAGGAAAAAGCGCCGGAAAGTTTGGAAGCACCGACCCCTGCGGACGAAGCCGAAGTTGAAGAGGAAGCGACGGCTGAAGAGGAAACGACGGAAATCTCGGGAGAGATGCAATGAATATGTTTCGTTCCTTTCTGTTTGTGTCTGTACTTGTTCTGTTGTCGGGTTGTGTCAGCAAACCCATGGGGGCCGATCAAGGGAAACCGCCCCTCCCTCCGTTAATGATTGCCCAGAACGGCGATGGCGATGTGACCATTGAATGGGAATCCGAGCCGGGCTATGTCTATACCATCTACTATCAACCTGCAGTCGATGCCGATTGGAAGGTGTTGCGAAAGGCAGACCGCGTGCCCGGTACGGGCCAGAGGTTGACCGCCTATGACCGCGTAGACCCCAATCGCCCATTGCGCCGCTACCGCGTCTTGCCTGAAGAGCGGTAGAAATCGGAGTGCGGAGGCTGGACCTGAACCTTATACGTAAATAGTTGAGCTAAACTTTCCGGGTTTCCGCGCATAGATTGCGGCTCATGAAAACTATAGAGCAACCCATCATTATCTCAGGAAAAGAATTCACGGCGGCATTTCTCGAATCGCTACAAGCCACCCTTGATTCCCGGCAGGATATTACCAAGACCGAGTTGGAGCGGATCATCTGCGAGCTTCTGGGGTGGTTTACGAGCAAAGGACATTTGGCATTGCCGAGATGGGGCAATCCAGGGGTGTCACTGCCACCGGCCTGCTGTTGCTCCGCGTCGTCGATCCCGACTATGAAACCGAGGCGGCCGCTTCGCCTTGCACATTGACCCTATCAACCAACGTTCAACGAAGAAGACTCACTCGATTGGCCGGGGTTTAGGTGCTTCAATTCAAATCCCGTTTCATCTGTTTATTGACAGTCCGGCGGTTTAGCGTATTTTTCCAAGCTCTGGAAACATCTACCCCGCAATGGGCGGGAAGAGGATTTTGATTATGGGCAAGAAAGAGAAAACCAAGAAACAGGAACCGACGGACGAAGCCATCTTGGCGGCCGAGGAATTGGTCGATCAGGTTGCAGAAAAGACCGAGGAGCTTCCCGATACCGAGATCATCGAGGAGGAAGAGACCGCTCCTGTTGTTGAAGAGGAGGAAGAGTCGTTGCGCGACCAGTTTGTGCGCCTGCAGGCCGATTTCGCCAACTTCCGCAATCGCACCCAGCGTGAGCGCATCGAGCTGTACCAGCGCGCCAATGAGGATCTGCTGCTGGAAATCCTCCCGGTGCTCGACCACTATGAAATGGGCTTGCAGACCGCTGAACAGCACGATGCGGACAAGGCCGTCGTGGATGGCTTCAAGCTTGTCTACGACCAGTTCCAGAACGTACTCAACAAGTTTAACCTCACACCGATCGAGGCCGTGGGCGAAGAATTCGATCCCCACAAGCACGAGGCACTTACGAACATGCCGTCGGATGAATATGCCGCCGAAACCTGCGCCAACCAGATTCGTCGCGGCTACATGTTTGGCGACAAGCTTCTGCGTGCCGCGCAAGTTGTCGTCTCTTCGGGGCCTGTGGAGCCAGAGGGAGATTCGACAAAATGATTCAGTGAGGTGTCTGGAAAATCATTTTTCCCATAATCATTTTGTAAAACATTGCTTCTTTGTGGATTGAGCCTGTTGCAATTTAACGGATAAAGTTTAGAAATTAGGATCTTAAAAACCATGGCTAAAAAACGCGACTACTATGAAATCCTCGGGGTGGACAAAAGTGCCTCGGATGACCAGATCAAGAAGGCCTACCGCAAGGTGGCGATGAAATACCATCCCGACCGCAATCCCGGCGATGCTGCTGCCGAAGAGAGCTTCAAGGAAGCCTCCGAAGCGTACGAGGTTTTGAGCGATGGTGACAAAAAGGCGCGCTACGACCAGTTTGGCCATCAGGCCTTTGCTCCGGGTGGCGGCGGATTTGGCGGTGGATTCGGCGGCGGATTCCACGATGCATCCGACATCTTCGAACAGGTATTTGGCGGCGGATTCAACATTAACGATCTCTTTGGCGGGGGCGGCGGCCGCCGCCATCGAAACGGTCCGGCACGTGGTTCCGACCTGCGCTACGACCTCGATGTCGATTTCGAGGAGGCGGCGTTGGGTTCGCACCGTACCATCACACTTCCGGTTAGCGAAAGCTGCGAACATTGTTCCGGCAGCGGTGCGGAGCCGGGAACCTCCAAGAGCACCTGCCCGACCTGCCAGGGGCGGGGACAGGTTAGTGCCGGCGGCGGGTTTATCCAGTTTTCGCAGACCTGCCCGACCTGCGGCGGTGCGGGCGAAACCATTTCAAACCCCTGCATCGAGTGCAATGGTGTTGGCAGCGTAAAGACGCGGCAAAAACTCAAACTGCGGATTCCTGCCGGCGTCGAATCCGGCTCGCGCCAGCGCCTGCCCGGCAAGGGCGAGGCCGGCATGCGTGGCGGTCCGACGGGCGACCTCTTCATTGTTTTCCATGTGCATGACCACGAGTTCTTCAAACGCAATGGCCTCGATGTCTACTGTGAGGTTCCCGTGCCGTTCCACATCGCCATGCTCGGCGGTGAGATCAACGTGCCGACCCTCCACGGCGGTGCCAAGCTGAAAATTCCAGCCGGCACCGAGAGCGGAAAGATTTTCCGGCTGCGCGGCCAAGGCGTGGCCGATGCCGCGCATGGGCATGGCAAGGGCGATCAGAATGTGCTGGTCAGCATTGAGGTACCCAGCCGTCTCTCCGGCAAGGAGAAAAAGGCCATGCAGGCACTGTGCGATCAGCTTCACGACAGCCATTTCGAGCTGACCGCCAAGATGAACAAAACCGCACAGAAGTTCTACGAGCGCAAACGCAAGCTCGAAACCGATTCCTGAGGTAGGCAGAATGGTTTTTAGGCAGAATAATTGTTTCAGTAGCTCGGAAATAATTCTGCCTAAAAATCATTCTGCCTAAAACATGCATGCGTATTAATTCGCTAGTCGATGCAGCCGAGCTGGAGAAGGAACGCGTTACTCTTCCTCCGGAGGAGTCGCATCATCTCGCTCGGGTGCTGCGGGTTCAACCTGGGCAGGAAATCACGCTGTTCGACGGACGGGGCGGCGTGGCTGATGCGGCCATTGAATCTATTTCCAAGACCGCTGTCGAGGTGCGGATCTCCAATCATTGGAAAGTGCCGCCACCCGCCGTGCAGATCGACCTGATCCAAGCCGTTCCGAAGCCCGACCGCTGGGAACTGGTCTTGCAGAAGGCGGTCGAGCTGGGGGTAACGTCAATCCAGCCCGTTTTGACGCAGCACACCGAATTCAAGCCCAACCCTAAGAAGCAGGAGCGTTGGCAGAAGATTGTGCTCAACGCTGCGCCACAGTGCGAAGTCCGCTGGTTGCCGAAGCTCCAGCCTTTGGAAAAATTAGGCAATGTGATTCCGGCATTTCCAGACTATGACCTTGTACTGGTCGGTTCGCTCTACGAAGGGACGAAGC
This sequence comes from Kiritimatiellales bacterium, assembly GCA_030625905.1. Taxonomy (GTDB): domain Bacteria; phylum Verrucomicrobiota; class Kiritimatiellia; order Kiritimatiellales; family Pontiellaceae; genus Pontiella. Next base: position 12,454 of record DAOUQA010000033.1, read on the forward strand.
CCCTTCGTGCAGTATCTTTTTCCGGGAAAACCAAGGTCGCGCTGCTCATTGGCCCCGAGGGGGATTTCTCGCAGGAGGAAGTGGATGCGGCCGTTCAGGCCGGGGCAATCCCCGTCTCTTTCGGTGATCGCATCCTTCGCACTGAAACCGCCGCGATTTTTGGTTTAAGCGTCCTCGCCTATGAGCTACTCTGACACCTCCGATTTTGAACCGCGAATAAATGCGAATGGACACGAATGATATGGAAACAAAAGTAGTTGCTCTGGCGAACCAGAAGGGCGGGGTGGGGAAGACCACCACCGCAATCAATTTTTCGGCCTGCCTTGCAGAAAAGCGTAAGAAGGTGCTGCTGGTCGACCTCGACCCGCAGGCGAACGCTACCAGCGGGCTGGGGCTGGAAAAGGGTTTTGGTTCGAGTATTTTTTCGGCACTGCTAGGGGAAGCTGCCGGCCAAAGCCTGATCAAGGAAACGGGAATCAAGAATCTCGACATTATCCCGTCCGAGCTGGATCTGGCCGGGGCGGAAATCGCCATTGCCCGCCGCGACGACTATCTCCATCGCCTCAAGGAGGCGATGGATCCGATTATTGAATCCGGTGCCTACAACTTTATCGTGCTCGACTGCCCGCCGTCGCTTGGCATCCTTTTCATGAACGCGCTGAATATTGCCGACGAGGTAATCATTCCGCTCCAGTGCGAATACCTTGCGCTCGAAGGGCTCGGCGTGATGGTCGACATCGTCAACCAGATCCGCGATGCCGGCAACCCGCGCCTGCACATCAGCGGCATCCTGATGACGATGTACAACATGAGCACCAATCTTTCGCAACAGGTCGTGCAGGAGGTCGTGAAGCACTTTGGTGATCGCGTCTTCGAAACGCTTATTCCGCGCAACGTACGCCTGAGCGAGGCCCCGAGCTATGGGAAGCCGATTATTACCTACGATCCGCACTGCGTTGGTTCCGCTGCCTACCGCAATTTCGCCAAGGAATTCCTCAAGCGCCAGAAGGAGCACGAAGCCGAGGTGGAAGGGGAGGCATTGCCCACGCTGTCTTCTGTTATATCGCCCGAGACGCCTTCTTCAGAAGAAAATGGCTTGCCCGCTGAACAACCGGTGGAATAAACCACACTACGGAATCCGCATTACTAACGCTGTTCACGAGTGGGATGCCACCAAAATTGTAGAGCGGGAATGGTTGAAAACGGTGGCTTGCCTGTTTTCATTTTCGGATCCCTGCAACCTCCTGCAAGAAAAAAATGGCGGAGGAAGAGGGATTCGAACCCCCGAGACCTTTCGGCCCACACGATTTCGAATCGCGCGCCTTAAACCACTCAGCCATTCCTCCGAATTTGCACGCAGGCAACAGGGACGTCGCTTCTGCGAAAGAACCAAGAAGGTAGCCATATCGTCTATGGCGGGCAAGCTCTTTTGTTTTCCGATTAGAGCATTATTCAAGTGAGATGCCGAAGGATCCATCAATGAACATGTCGTGGCGGCTCTCAGAGCCGTTGGGCGTTTCCAAGAAACGCAGCTACAACGAATGCGACACCTCAATCATGCATGTTCTAGCGAAAAAAGCGCGAGATTTCATCCATGGCTTCGTTGAAATGGTGGGCGAGAAGGGCGTGGCCATCGTTTTCGATAATCCGCAGTTGGCTGTCGGGCAGGTGGCTATGCAACCACTTGGCGGCGGATGAAGGAATGACCCGGTCGTCGGCGCCGTGCAGGAG
>DAOUQA010000169.1 GCA_030625905.1 Kiritimatiellales bacterium
CGTATCCCGATCCGAAACCCGAATCCCAAAAAGGGCACGGCCCGATCCCAAGGGGGGAGGATCGAGCCGTGCATATTTACAGGTTTGGGAGGAAGCCTGTAAAATTATTTTTGCCAGGCGGAAACCACCGGCCAGGCAGGGATGGGGGTCGTGTCCCACGGAGGGGTTGGGATGCTCTTGACATAGTTGATGATATCCGAGTTCCCGCCTTTCTTGATGGTGCCATTCACTATTAGCTGGCCATTCAGTGTTCCGTTGGCGGTCTGGGAATAGTCGCCGGTTTTGGCGTAGATCAGGCCGTTTAGTGTCCCGCTCGATGTATTGATGATGTTGCCGTCGCGCGAGGCCATAGCAAAAGTTGTTGTGGTCGGATTGATGTCCACATCCCCGCTGATATATATATTTCCGGTGGCAATGATGGAGCCGTTGATGACCGCATGACTGTCAATCGTGACATCGCCGTCAACCCAAAGAATGCCGCCTGCCGGGGTGTAGGATACACTGGTGGAAAATCCATTGTAAACTTCACCGTTCGCCTTCGCCCAGTTAAAGTAGGGGGTCAGGTCGATATCGGGAATTTGCACCGGAGGAACCGGCTGCTGGATCGTTCCGCCGGTAATGGTGGAGTTCGGATGGATCTTCATCGCAGGCGCGGTTACCGAGCCGTCGATGGTTACATTGCCGGTTGAAATTTTTATCGATGATGAAATATCAAGACTGGAACCGGCGCTGCCGCGTATGTTGATGTCGCTGTTTGAGTGCAGCTTTGAACCTGTAGTCGGTCCACTGCCTCCAAAATCGTATGTGCCGCCGCTCAAGACGGCATAGTTGAAACCTTCCATGTTGGAATAGTCGGGGAATTGAGGGCCGCCGGCGTTTTCGTCGTCGATAAGGATTTCGACCGTGCGGAGGGCATCGCCGCATTTCCCAACCGAATTGACAATCACATACTTGTTGCTGACGGGGGTCAGCGTGATGTCGAATGAACCATCTTGATAACTGGTTTCCGCCGACAAGGAAGTGTTGTTCCGTTGCTCGAAATCGATGGAGAGAATGGAGTAGGCATAGTCGATCCCCGCCTCGGCGTAGGCCAGGGCCTTCACTTGGTTGACCAGTTTCTTGGCCGTAAATGCCCGCTGCCCACCGATTTTGATGAGCATTCCGAGCATGAGTGAAAGGGCTGCAATAATGAGTAGCACTGAAACCAGCGCGAAGCCTCTTTTGTGGCACAATGTGTTTTTCATGGGGTGACTCCCTTTATTTTCCGCTATTTCTGGGGGTTAATTCAACTTGAAGGGACGAGGTGACTCGCCGGGATTCATCGTTCATAACCAAAACATTTTTGTAGATTTCCAGATCGACAATGATGGCGGAGCGTAGCGGATCTCCATCCACGCTGATCTCGAACATTCCATAGTTGGGTCCCTTGGTGAAGATTCCTCCAATATTCACCAGTTGCCGTTCCCCGGCCCAGTCGATAGTGACATCCTTGAGCTTTGGAGTGGAGTCGCCCTCCGTATTGGAGGTAAGCAGCGTCTGGAACTGGATATAGCGCTTGTAGGAAGTACCCACGGAGCGGGGGTTGACCGTCGAGGCTGGAATCAGGCTCCAATCCAAAGCATCGGAAAGGTCGGGTTGGTCGCCGACGCGCACTTTTAATGAAAGCGAGGTGCCGGCGGGTAAATGGTCATTCCACGAAATATCGCCATACTTGGGGTTTGGGAGGTGCGTGTCGAATATCTGCGAGGTATATTCCCCGTCTTCGGGATAGCTGGCAAAGATGGACGCGAGTCCGAAAACTGCGTTGGTATCAATAATAGCCCCCGATCCCAGATTGATTCTACATTCATTTTGTGACGTATTCTGGTTTGCCCATACCGCCGGAGAGCTCTTGTTGGGATCGTTTAGAATGTGGAAAACCACGATATAGTTGTTGGTGGCGGTAATTTTGAAATCAATGGGATCAGTGGTCGCCATTGTGCCATTGGTCATTAACGGCGAGACGAAAGAGGTGCCACCGCCAAATGTGGCCTGCGGCGAGGAGTTTGTAGACGACCAAGTCACGGATTCTTGATAAAGACCCTCGTAGATGCGGACATCATCAATTTGTAGTGAGCCGACAGGACTTGCCCGGAAGGTCAATTGGCATTTCCGGCCACTGTGGGCAATCCAGCTTCCGTTGGTGAGCAGATCGGAGCCATTGACATGGACGAGAACATAGCTGTTGGTAAAGGATATGTTAGTGTTGCATGAACCAGCAAAAAAACCGGTCTGTTCTTCGGCGGTCCACGCGATGTCGTTTCCGCGGAGCTGGATCACAAAATCTCGAGGAATCAAAGTTTCGTCGAATATGAATTCGGTGTCCCTTGTCTCGTAGCCCAAGGCGCCGAAATTAGTTTCCTCCCACCGATCGTTGTCGAGGCTCAGCGTGAAGCTGTTTCCGACGGCGGTGGCGGGGAAGTAGAGTTGATGGTTGCCTTTCCAGTCGCCGGGCATGTACTGGATCGTGGCCGCTGCCCCGGACTGTGCGGAAGCCGGCAACTGGGCTTCGGCTTCGCGTGCACTGTAGGAAGGGGAAACAAACAGCTGATCGATGCCTACCTGGTATCCGCCGCTGTTGCTGTTTTTGTCGATGACCTTGAAGGTGAAGTTGTGGGTTCCCGGATCCAGCAGGATATAGCCGAGGCTGGAGCTGTCGCGCGTGAGGAAGGGGGAATAGGCATCGAACCGCCCTTCCTTGGGTTTGATCTGCCAGTGGAGAAGGTTTTCAAAAATCACATCGGAGGAGACGTTCTGGCCGTTGTAGGCGGAGTTCCCGTTGCCGTAATGGACTACGCTTTCGAGCTGGGCCTGGCGCTGGGCATCGGTAAGCGAGTTGTCGCGCGGGCTGAAAGTGGTCTTGATCAATGAGTTGGGTGTGGTGGGGCGGATGTGGTAGATAACGGTCTCGTCCCACAGGATGCTTCCATCGCTGTCCGTCTCCAGAATTCCGTCGCCGTCGCTGTCTTTCGCCATGGGAAAACTGATGGCCTCGTAGGGGCCGGCTCCGGACGGATAGTAGAACATGGTATCGAGCGATGAAAGACGCAAGTCCTTCTTCAGCCGTTCCATGGCCAACTGGACATCGATATCCAGCTCGTTCTGCACATCGCCCTGATTGATGTTTTTCAATGAAAACATATATCCGGAGAGCGCCAGCGCCAGCGCCATGACGAGGAGTGCGACAGCGACGGTGACTTCGATCAGCGTGAATCCGTTTTTATGGTTTATATTCATTCTCCTGCCCTATCTGCTATGGCCCCGGCGGCGGCGGTGCGGTTCCTCCGCCAGATTCCAGGTATTTGGCAAAATAGGTGCTTACTTGCTCCTTTGCCGGGGTAAAATCCAAGGTTTGCCGGTTGCGGAGATCGACGATTACCGTTAGCTCCAACAAGTTGGCGTTGATGTTGTTGACCGTCGTGCTTCGCCGATAGTTTCCCGCTGCATCCGGCATGCCGCTGGCATTCACCACCACATTGTTTTCCAGGAAATTACCCACTTGCCCAAAATCGAAGGTTCGCACGAGTTCCATCCGATTTTTGGCAATATTGATCGCCGTATAATGGGCGCGCGCCATATCCGTTATTTTCCGGTGCGAGAGTAGGATCTTGCAGGCACCCGTGGAGAAACCGGCGAAGATAGTCAGTGCAACAATGGTTTCCACAATGGTCGTTCCGGCGCGGTTCCTTCTCTTTTTCACGTATTGGGAGGCATCTGTTCCATCAGTTGGGTGTTTTTTTTTCATGGTTTTGAGGTGTCTGCACAATTAGTCGCCCGTTAATAAAAGCAACACGTATGCCAAATGTGCCTGATTCTCCGGCGGGTGGTGGAACATGCCGGAAACCTAGTGTTTACGGCTACTTCGAGGGAAAAAAGGCAATGAACTCCGTTGGGGAGGGGCATTTCACCGCAGCAATGCAAAAAATCCAGAGATTGGATGACTCCAACCTCTGGAATGGAGGGATTGCCGAAGAGTCGAGTTATCTTTGAATGCGGTAGAAACGGTGTCCTTCTGCCGGTTCGCCACCGGATGTGGCTGGGGTGAAGTCATCCAGGAAGTTGGTGCTGCTTCCGCTGGCCTCAATAAACCCGTTGCTGAGGAAGAGCTGCCAGAGCATGTTGCTTGCTCCCAGATCATCGGTATATTCAATCCAATAGGTATATCCCGAGATAGAGTTGAAGGCGATACCCAGATCCTGATCAACGGTCCAGCCAATCGAGTTGATCTCGAAGTTTTCCGGCCAGACGGCCTCCACCATAAGGGTCGGCGGGCATTTGCCGTTATCATTCCACAGGTCGTATAGCTCCTGTCCCTTGGTGTCGGTATGGTTTTCATCCCGAAGGAATTCAATGAACTCCTTGCTGGTGCTCTGGTAGTAGAGCTGCACGTCGGCACGTACCGTACCTGTTGGCAAGGTGAAGTAGCTCTCGTCCCAATATTGTCCATCCTCATAATGGTGACCAACAGGTGCCCCGCCAAACTCTTCAAATTCAGCATTGCTGAAACCGCGCGGCGGAATCCGGTTATCTTCATAGACCTGATTGTTGAGCACG
>DAOUQA010000249.1 GCA_030625905.1 Kiritimatiellales bacterium
CATTGAGCCGGTTGCTACCGGGATGCGAACCTTCGAGGCAGAACGGACAGCGCAGGTTGCATATCGTTCCCGTGTGGAACCAAAGCTCTTTTAGCTGTTTGGGCTGGATGTAGCCGCGGGGGTTTCCATCAAGTTCTTCGACCCCGATGGCATTCACCCTTCGTACCGTATGGGCCTCTGCCCTGGAAGTATTCATTGCGAACCATCCTCATGGTTCGCCGGGGGAGCATCGGCCTTCCGGAAACGGATGGAGGCGGAATTAATGCAGTAACGCAGGCCCGTGGGCGGCGGGCCATCGGGGAAGACGTGCCCGAGATGGGCGTCGCATTTGCTGCAGAGCACCTCGGTGCGCACCATGCTGGCGGAGGTGTCGCGGTGCTCGGTGATCGCTTGGTCGTTGACCGGCTTGAAATAGCTCGGCCAGCCGCAGCCGGAATCAAACTTGGTATCGGAGAGGAAGAGGTCTGTTCCGCAGCAGATGCAGGAATAGATGCCCAATTCCTTGTGGTTCCAGTATGTCCCGGTATATGGACGCTCGGTACCTTTCTTGCGGGCGACACGGTATTGCTCGGCGGACAGCTGCGCCTTCCACTCCGCATCGGTCTTCGCCACCTTGTTCGTCGTCATTCCATCGACCTCCTTGGCGCTTGCCGCAAACACGGCGAGTGCGGACACCATGATGAAAAGGGTCTTCTTCATTGCCGTTCCTCCGTATTCAAGACCGCAGAGTTTAGATTGCGTTCAAACAGCGTGCAATGCCTCATCGGTATTTATTTGCGTTTAAACCACGAAAAGCTACATTTCCGGCATGTCCGACTGGATCGACATCAAGAAAGACCCAAAGCATGTGGCACGCGAGCGTTCCAAGGCGAAGGAACTGCGCAAGAGCGACTGGTGGAAGCGGCGGCTTGAAAAAGGCGTTTGCCATTATTGCGGCGCAACATTCCCGCCCGAGGAACTGACTATGGATCATGTCCTGCCGGTTGTACGCGGCGGGAGGAGCGTAAAGAGCAACTGCGTCCCCTGTTGCAAGGCATGCAACAACGACAAGAAATACCTCACCCCCGCCGAACAGATCATGCGGGACCTGGATCGGACCCCCCCCGGTGTATGAATGCTTCGTCTACATTTAAAAAAGATCGAGCTGGGCGGGTTGCGGGGCAAACTGCGGGAAGCGCACTTCTCCCTTGCCGATCATTTTAACAAGATCCGATTCCTTGCAGGCTTCTCCGCGCATTTCCAAGGTATGGACAATCTTGGCAAAGAGCAGCCCGCAGTAGGCACTGTCCTCCTCCGCGCGGTGGAATGTTCCGCTGGGGAATCCAAAATGGCGCACCAGCGTTCCGAGCTTGTAGTTGGGCAATCCTGGAAAGATCCTGCGCGCCAGCGGCAATGTATCAAGTACAACGCCTTTCGGCGCAGCCGCGCGGTGAAGGTTGACGTCTTCGAGCAGGAACTTGTAGTCGAACGGAGCGTTGTGCGCCACCACGGGAAGATCCCCGCAAAAATCGGCGAATTCGGCGAGTATATCGGCAATGCGCGGCTTCCCGCACACCATATCATCGGTGATTCCATTGACCGCCGAAGCATCCGGCGGAATCGGCATCCCGGGATCGATCAAGGTTCCGTATCCCTTGACCGCCTTGTCCCCATCAAAAAGAACCGCGCCCACTTCGACAATCATGCCTTCTTTTGGTTTTATTCCCGTCGTTTCCAGATCGAATGCAACAAATTTCATCTCTCTACCCCTCTGTGCCCTCTAGCGACTAACGGGAGCGGGTGGTAGAAACCCTATTCCGCCGTCTTCGAGCGTTTCTTCCCTACAAAAACAAAAACCCGCCCAGTAGTGCCGGACGGGTTTTCCCGATCGAGTCTGGCGGTACAATTAGTTTACAGCAGCTTGCTGAGCCGCGCGGTCGGCGCGGGTCATGCCGCGGGCATCAACCAGAGAGGCCTTCACGAAGATCGTGAGGTTCCGCTTGGCGGAACGCGATCCCTCGGTACGGAAAAGGCGACCAAGGTACGGGATATCACCCAGAATCGGAACCTGATCGCGGAAGGTTTCGGTGCGCTCATCGATCAACCCCCCCAAGACAACGGTATGGCCATCGGCAACCGCAACCGACGTTTGGACGAAACGAACGTCGAAGGAACGCATTTCGATCTCAAGGGGATTCCCGGTTCCGACCGGAATCTCAGTTAGACTACTGCCTTGTCTATATGCATCATAGCCAACAAGGTATTTGTCGACGCCCGTAAGTCCCATCGTTTGCAGGTTAAGGTCAAGGTCGATGGCGCTACTTTCGGCATCGATCTCCGGAGTCACCTTTAGCGATACGCCCACGTCGAAGTCTTCCCAGTCCTGCGGCCTCATCACCGGAGCCGTGCGCTGGCCGGTAGTCACTTCATAGTCCTGCGGATAGCGGTGGGTTTCCGCAATACGGATAACCGCCTCGACTCCGCTTTTGGTGGTCACCGTCGGAGCCGACAGCATATCGGCGGTGCCTTCCTGCTCCATGGCGGCAATTTGCAGGTCGATGTCCCCGTTGCCGAACATCATCGTCGCCGGGGGCCCGCCCATTAGACCAAGCAGGCCGCTCTGGATGGTCTCGAGTCCCGTCGTGTTGTCGCGCTGGGTGGAGCCAAAAAGGTTTTGCCCGGGGCGGCCGCCATCCGCAACACTGCCATCAACGGGATCAGCGTCATCAGAAAAGATTTCCTGGCCAGTATTTGGATCATTGGCTCCTCCATACTCACCAACCTTCCGGGGATCCAGCTCCATGCCGGCGGCGGTTCCGCTTCCGTATACATTCCAGTCGAACCCAAGCTCCTC
>DAOUQA010000225.1 GCA_030625905.1 Kiritimatiellales bacterium
CTGAGGGGATTGAATTGAATCCTATAGACGCAGCATGGGGACGTGATTATTACAGTATTCAAATCCATACGGCCCCCATTGAGCAGTGTGGATTTGCTCTAGGATCATTAGATGCAATTTTAATGACAGATGTTCTTGAACACATGCAACATCCCCGTGATTATTTGCACGATGTGAGTCATTTCCTTAAGCCGGGAGGGTTGGTTTTGGTAACATTTCCCGATGTACAGTCTTTGGAGTCCAGGTATCAATATATGTTGTCCAAATTATTTGCTCGCGACTGGCTTTGGGAAAAATGTCATATCCCCGGGCATGTGTGGGAATTCACGAAAGATACCGCGGAGAATTGTTTTGCGAGTGCAGGGTTTCGTCTTATTGAATTTGGCAGGTATCAAGTGGTGGAGAGAGAGGATTCGAGAGCATTTGCTGTCAAAATGCTTAACCTTCCGCTTAGACCGATTAGCTGGCCTGTATTTCGCCACTTTTTAGGTACGCAGATGGAGTTCGTTATAGCTAAAATATGAATCGTGCACAGAGCCGGTCGGGTGAAATTGTACGGGTCGCATTGAGCCAAATAGAATGACTCCGGGGAACTTTGAGCATTTCTTCGGCCAGTATCTGCTTGAGTTCGGGGTTTTCGTTTTTCAACCCCTTATACATCTTGGCGGCTGCCATTTCCATTCGCCCGTATTTGCGCCGCCAACGATAAAACGTCTGGCGCAGTCGATCAGTCTTCCAAAACTGAAACTCCACGAACCGCAAGCGCATCGTAAGGATCACATTCTACGGAAAACCCTGCGTTCTTAAGGCTTTTTATGCAACCCTCTCGGGTTTTGTCATCCATCAGTTTATGTTCGAAAACTACAGACCCAATTCTAGAGCACGACAGATTGTAAACGCCGGAGTAAAACCGGTACGGAAAAGGGGCGGACTAAAACCGGTACATAACCTAGAAAGGCTATGTGTACATGGAAATGGAACAATGGGCGCGAGTGCGCCAAAAAGTGTTGGTAGACAAGCGGAGCAAGCGCTCTGTGATGTCTGAAGAAGGACTGCATTGGGAAACCCTGCAGAAGATGCTCTCACATTCGCGGCCGCCGGGATATCGGCGCTTGAAGAAGCGGGGGCGAAAGATTGACCCGTATGTGGAGTGGGTTGCCCAGGTTCTGGAACAGGATCGGGCAGTGCCGCGCAAGCAGCGTCATAGCGCCAAGCGGATCTTTGACCGGTTGAGGGATGAGCAGGGCTACAGTGGCGGCTACACGTTGGTGAAGCAATTGGTGGCGGAGATGAAGACAATGAAGGCTGAAGTCTTCGTGCCGCTCATTCATCGACAGGGGGAAGCACAAGTGGACTTCGGGCACGCCTTGGTCAACGTGAACGGAAGCTTGAAAAAGTGTCCCTTTTTCGTGATGAGCCTGCCCTACAGTGATGCGTTTTACGTGCAGGTATTTGAGAGCGAATGCACGGAAACCTTCTGGGCAGGGCATGTGCGGGCCTTCCAGTTTTGGGGAGTGGTACCCACGCGCATCAGCTATGACAACACGAGCATAGCGGTGGCGCGTATAATCGGAGGACGCGAGCGCAAGCTCACCGACGCCTTCCTGCAGTTGCAAAGCCATTATCTCTACGAGTCGCACTTCTGTCTAGCCGCCCGGGGTAATGAGAAGGGAGTGGTTGAAGGAATGGTGCGTTACAGTCGGGCGAACTTTTTGGTTCCGGTGCCACAGGTTCGCAGTCTGGATGAACTTAACGCCCGTCTGGAACAATCGTGTCGCGAGGATCTGAAACGTCGCTTGCGAGGTAAGGGGAAATGCAAAGAAGAGTTGCTGACGGAAGAAACCGCAGTGATGCGTGACTTGCCGGCAGCGCCCTTTGAAGCCTGTCGAGTGATTGCGACACGGGTGAGCAATCTTTCGCTGATCCGCTTTCAGAGCAATGACTACTCGGTGCCGGTGGGTTGTGCCTTCCGCGAAGTGGTGGTCAAGGGAGATTGCGAGAGCGTTCGCATTTACCGGGATGGGAAACGGGTGGCCGAGCATCGACGAATATGGGAAAAGGAGCAGGTCTGTTTTGATCCATTGCACTATCTGGCGTTGTTGGAGAGGAAACCCGGAGCGCTTGATCATGCCCGTCCCCTGGAGGGCTGGAAGCTGCCGGAATGCTTTCGTGTGCTGCTCCACCGACTGGAAGCTGGCCATGGCGCGGAAGGCGTTAAAGAATATATCGGAGTGTTGCGGCTATTGGAAAAGCAGAGCTTGTCACGATTGAAAAGAGCGGTGCTTACAGCCTTGGAACTCGGTTGTCCGCGCAAAGAACTCATCGAGCAGTATCTCTACGGAGAGAACCGGGAGGCCGCCGTGTTCCGGCTCGATGGTCGGGAGCATCTCAAGGTGGTCAATGTGAGTTGCACCGATCCCGGCGATTATACAAGCCTGCTAGTGGATAGAAAGGAGGTGATGGTATGAGCGTGGAAAGCACTCGCTTGTTACTCAAGCATCACTTGGAAAAACTCCGGCTACCGACGATCCGGCGGGAATGGGAAGCGCTCGCTGCATCATGCGCGACGGAAGGAAGCAATTACGGGGACTTCCTGTTGCGCTTGACTGAGCGGGAGTTGATCGAGCGAGAACAACGGGCGGCCCAGCGGCGCATCAAAAGCGCGAGGTTCCCTGTGATCAAGACCTTGGACGACTTCAAGTTCCAGGCGCAACCATCAATCAACGAAACCCTGATAAAGGAACTGATGAGCGGCGAGTATCTTGCCGCCAGGGAAAACGTATTGATGATTGGCAACTCGGGCACCGGCAAAACCCACATTGCAACGGCGCTCGGTTTTGCGGCTTGTGCCCAGGGAAAGCGAGTGCGCTTCTGGGGTGCCACGGCCCTGGTGACCCACATGTTGGAGATGCGTGAAGCTCATGAGCTGAAGCGCTTCTTTACCCAGGTGGACAAGCACGACCTGATCATCCTTGATGAGCTTGGCTACGTGCCGTTCTCGAAGGCCGGAGCGGAACTACTCTATGAAGTTGTCAGCCGGGCTTACGAACGCTTCAGCCTGATCCTCACCACCAACCTGCCCTTCGAGCAGTGGACCGAGGTGATGGGCAGTGAACGGCTGACCGGGGCGATGCTCGACCGGCTGACCCACCGGGTTCATATCATCGAGGCCAACGGTGAGAGCTTTCGC
>DAOUQA010000002.1 GCA_030625905.1 Kiritimatiellales bacterium
CCGAAAGCGTTGGATTTCGTATTCCAAGTGCCTGATGGATAAGCACCACCTCTTGGCCGACGAAGAGCTGGAGTTCCCCGGTTCCAATGGGGGAATGGTTGAATTCCTGGAGGATGTATTTTCCCCAGTGACGCACCCCAAGGAAAAACCATCCATATACTACCCGGTCATAGACATTGAATTCAACGCCAACCTCGATGACCTTCAGCTGACAGAGGCCGATAGGGAGCTTTCAGGCTACAAGCTTCTGGAAACGGTTGCCAAGGAAACCCATACCGTTCTGGATGTGGCCATATCCAACCGCATGGTCGTCTTCGAAATCAGGAAGCCCGAGCAGGCCGACCACGAATCTCAGGCATCCCTCGCCATTGAACCTGCGAAGGACGGGATCCCGTCCGAATGATCTGTATTCTATTTATTATCCTTTGCCCCATGCCGCTACAGCGAAAGGGGTGGGGGACCGGGGGCGGCGATGTCGAGCGTGCCGGAGGCCAGAAGGGCATTGAGCTCGTCGAGCAGGCGGCCCTTGTCCTTCGGGAAGCGGCCTTCCATCGGCAGGATATTTGACGAATGGTTGGCGCGGAAAACAGTGCTTTCGAGTTCCAGTCCATGGATCATCGCTTTCAGTTCCTCCACGGCCTGATATTCGGTGAGCGGTGTGAAGCTTCCAGATTGCTCCTCGTCGTAAAGCTCCGTTCCGGGGATCGGAATGACGCGCAGGGCGGAGAGGAGGCGGGGTTGCATCCGGTTGAGTGCATCCGTCGTGGCGGTGGTGTGCAACTGCGAATTTTTTTGTCCCCCCAGCCCGGTCAAAACCATCACCGACATTTTTAGCCCGGCGGTCTGGGCGCGTCGTCCGGCCTCGATCATCTCCTCGGCTGTTTCCCGCTTTTTGACCGTCCGCAATGTTTCTTCGTGGCCGCTTTCGAGGCCCATGTAGAGGGTGTTGAGCTTCAGCGTTCTTAATTCCCGAAGTTCGGCCTCGTTCTTTTGCAGGATCGAGTGGCCGTTGGCGTAGACATTCACACGGGCAAGTCGGGGAAAGTGCTCGTTCACCATGTCGAGCACCGCCTTGAGCTTGCCAAACGGCAGTGCCATCACATCGCCATCGGCCAGAAAAATGCGCCTGGCCTGCGGATGTTCCCGCCAAGCGGCTTCAATTAAAGCGTCGGTTTCTTCCAGCGATTGGAAGCGCCAATCCACGCTCTTGTACATTCCGCAGAAGGTGCATTGGTTCCACGGGCATCCATCCGCAATGCGGATAATCAGGCTGTTCGCTTCTGCCGGTGGCCTAAAGAGGGTATGGTTATTTTGCATGTCCGCAGTGTAGCCGCAGGCATTCCTGTGTTCAATGCCTGAAAAATAGGCTTTATATTTACCGGTCTTTGGAAATAATATCCTCCGAGTACTGGAAATCCGAATGCGGCCATATCCCTTATCCATCTTAATTTCTTTTTCGCTCCTGTGCGTGGCGGTTGCCGAAGAAACGGTTCCTTCGCCGGCAAGCAGCCGTCTGCCCAATATCAAGGCCTCCCTCGACGACGGGTTTTTTGCGCTGGCGGAGCAGCAGGCGCGCGGTGTGTTCCGCTCCGAACCGAACGAGGCCACCGAACGCGAGGCGACCCTCTTTCTTTCCCACGCGCTGTGGGGGCAGAAACGATATTCCGAAATGCTCGAGCTGCTCGATGGCCGCAATGGCGAACCGGGCTATGCCTATTGGCGGGCCCGCGCCTATTTCGAGTTGAAGCAATACGATGCCGCACTGCAGGGCATCGCCGCGGCGGGAGAGGGCATGGCGGGTAGCCGCTATGCGCCGGCAGCGCTCCGCCTGATGGGGCACATCGAGCAACTCCGCGGCGGGCTCGATGCCGCCGAGGCCACGTTCCTCAAGTTTGCTGAGGAGTTCCCCGATCACCGCGACCGTATCGAAAACCTGTTCGATCTTGCCGAGGTCTACGTTGGCCTGAAAAAGATGCCCGAAGCCATTTCCACCTATGAAACATTGGCCGAAGAGCAAGATGCGCATGCGGAGCAACGCGCCCAGTTGAAGCTGGCGCATCTGCTTTATACTCAGGAGGCAGTCGAAAACTTCGATGCCGCCCGCGGCCTGCTCTCCGGGCTGGCGACCAATGCCAATACGCGGATGGCCTACCGCATCGACGCATTTGTCGATCTCGCCGCGTTGGAGGAAAAGGCGGGCGGAGGTGCTGCGGCAATGGCGGCTTTGCGTGAGGCGATTTCACTTTCGCCCGACGCGCGACAGCGCGTGCCGATCAAGTTGTCGCTCGCCCGCATGCTACTGCGCGATGGCGACACCGCAGGAGCGCTCAAGTTGCTTGAGGAGTGCCGTGCCGAAGTACCGAACGAAACCCTTGCTGCCGAGCTCCAACTTGAAAAGGCCGGGGCGTTGTTGCAGGCTCGGCGGTTCAACGAGGCCGATGAAGCCTACCAGGTCTACCTTGATGTGGCCGGAGATGCGGACGGATTGGCCCGCGCCTATTTTGGCAAGGGGCTCGCCCTGTGGGAACTCGAACGCTTCGCTGAATCCGCCTCCACGCTCGACAAGGCCGTCAAGGGGCTGGAAAACCCGGACGAAAAGGCGGAGGCGCTCTTCAAGGCGGGCGATGCCTACTACCGCGCCGGAAACTTTGCGGATGCCGAAAAGCGCTACCGGGCGTTCGTGGCCGATTTCCCGAACCATGAAAACATGCCAAACGCGCTCTACCAGCACGGGCTTTCACTTGCAAAAACCGACCGCCGGACCGAAGCACTTGCCGCGTTCCATACCTTGGAGGCGAACCATGCCGCCAGCCCGTTTGCCGAAAAGGCCGCCCTGCGCTCGGCCGATGTGATGCGTGCCGGGGGGCAATGGGAGGCCGCGCTGGATAAATACACGCAAATCGGGCAGACCTATACGAATGGCTCGGCGGCCGTAGTCAGCCTCCACCAGCGCGGGTTGTTGCTTTACCGGCTGGGGCGCTATGCCGAGGCACAGAAGGCCTTCGAAGCGGTGGTGGCCAACTATCCGCAGAGCGAATATGGACCACAGGCAACCTACATGCGCGGCTTCTGCCTCTACCTCCAAGGGCAGGTCGAGGAGGCGGTCGAAACCTGCCAGGCCTTTGTCGATCAATATCCCGACTCGGAATGGGCTCCGGAAGTGGTCTTCTGGCTGGCGGAGCAATACTACAACCAAGGTGAATACAAACAAGCCGAACCGTTCTTCATACGTGTTTTCACCGACTTCAAGGGCAACAAGCTCGCGCCGCGTGCGCTCTACTGGGCGGGGCGTTCCGCCGCCGCCCAGGCCAATTATGTGACGGCAATCGAGCGCTACAGCGGGGTGGCGAAGGAATATCCCGATAGTGAGGTGCTGCCGCAGACCCGCTTTGCGCAGGGCGATGCCCTCAGCGAACTGGGTGAATTCGCCCGGGCTATCCTGGCGTTCGAGGAAATCATCAAGAACTATCCCGAAAGCCATCTCGTCAACACCGCGTGGGGACGCAAGGGCGATTGCCAGTTTTCGCTCGCCGCCGGGGATCCTGCGCGTTATGCCGAGGCCATGAATTCGTACCAGACGATCCTTGATCGTACCTCCGCACCTTTGGCGCTCAAGCTTCAGGCCGAGTATAAAGTGGGCCGGTGTCTCGAAAAAACCGATGTGCCCGACCAGGCGTTCAGCCGCTACATGAGCGTGGTCTATACGTTCATCAATGAAAATGTCGAACACTCCCCCTATAGCGTGATGTGGTTTACGCGCTCGGCCTTCGGTGCCGCCGCCCTTAAGGAAAAGGAAAAGGCATGGACGGAGGTGGTGTCCGTCTACGGCCGAGTAATAGAGGCCGATGTGCCCGCCAAGGACGAGGCGGCCAATCGCATTGAGAAAATCAAGAAAGACAACTGGCTGTTGTTTGAGCAGGCCAAGGAGATGGAATAGTATTTTTGATTGATGATTGCCGAATGCCGATTTGCGGGTCTGCGACGCCTTTAAGCAACAAGAGGCCAACGCCGATTGAGTTCCACAAATCGGCAATCAAAAATCAAAAATCGGAAATTAAAAAAATTCCGGAGGAATTTAATTATGTGGGAATTGATGATTAAAGGTGGGTGGATCATGTGGCCGATCATGGTGTGCAGTGTCGCGGCGTCCGTGCTGTTTTTTGAACGCGTGTTCCACCTGCATCGTGCGCAGATCAAGCCCGACGACTTCCTGAACGGTATCTATACCATCGTCAACCGCGGCAACACGGCCGAGGCGGTCTCTATCTGCGACCAAACGCCGGGGCCTGTTGCGCACATGGTGCGTACCGCGCTGCTGCATTCCGACGAGGTGCCGGAAAACCTCAAGCAAACCATCAACAAGGCTGGGCTGGGGGAGGTTCCGCGTCTGGAAAAAAACCTAGGCGGGTTGCTGACGATTGCGCAGCTCACGCCGTTGCTGGGTTTGATGGGCACGGTCATTGGGCTCATCCGTATTTTCATGGCCATGGAACAGAGTGCTCCGCTGGCCGAAATTGGCGATCTCTCTGCGGGCATTTGGCAGGCGCTCACCACCACCGCTGTTGGAATCGGGGTTTCGATCCCCGCATTCGCGGCCTACAATTTCCTGCTCAGTCGCGTGGAAAACATCACCCTTAACATGGAATATGCCGCCGAGGAAATCTACCGTTTCCTCGTCTACGACCGCTCCGCCGGCGACCCATCCGATGAAACCCTTTAATCCCCATCGACAAAGCCAGAAACTACGCCGCTTCACGCCCACTCGGAAGCCGGCCGGCATCTTTAGTGTCGGCGTGGTTTTCTCCGACGCGGCCTTGCTGTTGCTCGCCTTCTTCCTGGCAGTATCGCCGTTCGTCATGCAGCCGGGCATCAATATCAAGCTCCCCGCCTCGCCGTTCACGGGGGGTGCGCGATTTGGCTCGATGGTGCTCTCCGTCACGCACGGCGGTTGGTTCTATTTCAACGACGAGCGCCTCGATATTTCCCGTCTCGGCGGGGTGCTCGAAGCCGCTGTGGCTGAAAACCTCGGCGCACCCTTGATCATTGAGGCCGATGAGCGTGCATCGCATGGTGCCGTGGCAGCGGCCTGGAACGCTGCGTTGGGTGCAGGGATTTCCGAGGTCTCCATGGCCACGCGCATTTTGGCGGTTGCGGAGGAGGTCCCTTGAAGAAGGAGGGGAAGCGACGAGCCATCGGACTGGCGGTCTGCCTGGCCGTGATGATGCACCTCCTGCTGTTCATGGCTATTCGGCCTGCGAACGGGAACGGCTTGGAGGGTATGCCGGTTTCGCCCGAGACACACTATCTCGCCAATCCGTCCGACTCGCTTCCGGTACATGGATGCGACATTCGTACGATTTGGTCGCCGGTCCTCTTTTCGCTACCTTCCGAAATCGGATTTAGCCGCGACTTGCTACAGGAAAAACTACACATTCGGCTGACCTTCAAGCAACCGCCCGAAATGGAAAACTTTCTTGAAATCGATCCCGCCCTTGTCCTGCGTAGCTCCAGCGAAGCAGGATCCACGCGCCCCGCCCTCGTTCCGCAGGAACTTATGCTTACTGGAAAAGGGAAGGCTTCGCCACGGCTTCCGTCCCATGCACTCCGACCTCTGGAACATCGGCCCGCGCCCCGTCGTCTCTACATGGTTCCCGAGTTGAAGGAGCGGCTTATCGGAGGAATTGTGCTTCCGCCTGAGCTGAACAAGAAAGGGGATGCGGCATGGGAAATCCGCGCCGATATTAGTATTTCAAGGCAGGGGGCCGTTCGGCATGTATTTCTTGAGCAGCCGCTGAAGGCGGCTGGGCTCAACCAGGCGATTATCCATCTGCTCCACGGTCTGCGCTTTAAGCCGGGTGACGACCCCGTCGAGGGCTGCATTGAAATCTATTCTCCGGAAACTGCCCATGCCGAAGGGGTGAGCCAATGATCCCAATGCCGTCCGGTGCTATTCTGACCCTGTTTGTCGGCGTTCCTCTACTCGTCATGGCGGTGCTGGCACTGTTCTACAACTTCCGTTCCCTGCACCGCCCCGGCCGTGAAAAGGAAAGCATCTACGAGTGTGCCGAATGCGGCCATGTCTACACCTTTGCTCGCAACCGTCCCATGGACCGCTGCCCCCGCTGCGGCCACCTCAACGACGCTGTCCGGACATAAACGTTTTGGATCAGCTGTGGTTTGTCAGGGAATTTAAGATGTCGCCATGCGCGTAAAGAGGGGATGTAGTGGCGGCTCTCAGAGGATAATACCCGTCAATTTGTTTTTTGGAATGGAGGAGATGAGATGATTAAGAAAAGGTTTATTTGTGTTCTGTCGCTTTGCTTGGCTGCGGCAGCCTCCGTAGACGCGGCGACCACTTATGGCAGTCGTGTATCGGGGTTGTGGAAAAGCTTCGAAACGGCTAATGCCTCTCAGGCAGAAATTAGTACCCAAGGCATAGCGTTCGACCCCAGTCACCAGACCGGCGGCGTTTATGACAGGGTGTATCTAGCTAATCACAGCAAGGAAGCTAATGAACGGGGTCTTTATTCGGTTGACCTTATTAATGAAACCAGTAGTGGCAGATTAGCTTTGGGTTCTCTGGACAACCCAACGGGTGTTGCGGTTGCTTCGGACGGGACTGTTTATGTGTCCTATGAAGGGACTCCAGCTGTGTACAAAGTTGAAGATGCAAGCGGTAGCCAAACGACTACTAAAGTGCTTGGAAACTATGGTGGGACAGGGGATGACGATATTGGGAACATCTCGATGGTGCCAGCTACTTTTGGCGGAAATTATGCTGCCGATAGTGATATCGTTCTTTTTGATTGCGGCCGGGATGATAATGCGAATTCAGCGGTGAGTGCATTAGATCAAAGTGACAGCGCAACAACAACTCTATGGGATAGCGGCTTAACCGTAAACACGATTCGCGGCGGAACCAGTAGTTATGACGGCTATGCCTATTTTGTCGATTACGATATGCCAGACGGAGAGCTGGATGGTATTGCCATGAAATATATCAACCGCGTAAGAGGCAATGGTGTTGTGGAGCGGGTCTTGTTGAATATCAAGCCATCAAAACTACCGCGTCTTGACTCTGCCGTTGCAATCAACCAAGCCGATGGCTCTTTATGGATGGCCATTAACGCGGGCGATACGCGGAATGTATTTCGTATTGATGTGGCCAATGCTGTTTTGCAAAGCGGCACGGATTATTTGGCGGATATTACACTTGAGATTGGTGATTTAGGTTACGATGTTCCGAACTATTCCATGGCAATTTCTCCAGATGGCAAGTTGTTGGCTATGGGTTGGGATAGTGGCGTAGACAGGATGTATGTCTATAATCTCGTTCCCGAGATTGATGCTGAAATAGGGAAAATAATTACAAGTTTCAGGAATGCCGGTGATGGGAATCTCCTGATTGCCGCCCACAGGGGGGATTATAAACATTTTCCTGAAAATTCTTTTGATGCAATGCTCTCCGCCGCAAATCTTGGTGCAGACATCGTTGAGGTGGATGTTCGAAAAACCAAAGATCAGGTGCTTGTGTTACTGCATGACAAGACGATTGATCGAACGACAAATGGTTCGGGAGCAATTTTAGAACTTACCTTTGAAGAGAGTCAGAAGTTCTTTTTAAAAAATCCAGATGGAAGCATTTCCAAATCAAAAATTCCCGCGTTGCGGGATGCCATGATTGCGTTAAAGGGGAAGTGCTTAATTATGCTTGATAAATCGAATGATTATTTTGATGCCTGCCTTGAGTTGTCCAGAGAGTTGGGTCTGACCCATCAAATGATTTTCAAGAGTTCGAAGAGCAGGGATGAAATGAAGCTGATTTTGAAAGAAAATCCTGATGTATACTATGGGTTGGGGATCAATGCAAAAAACAAGGACCATGTTAACCAGTATAGGCAAAGTATAGAGCAATTAAATCTCCAGATGTTAGAGATATCCTATACGCAAGAAACAACGTGGCTTATTTCTGAAGAAGCGCGCCGACTGTCTGATAAATATGATGTTAGGATCTGGAACAACAGTTTAGACAAGCCAAGATGCAGTGCGGGACGTTGTGATTCAAAAGCCCTCAAAAACCCGGATGAAAATTGGGGGTGGCAGATCGAGCATGGCATAGGCATCATTCAAACGGATGAGATTTCGGCTTTGAGGGATTATCTAATTTCTGTGGGGAGGCATGATTAGCATGGAAATCTTCAATTTTAATGGAATAAATTCGAAATGTTCGATGAAAGAAGGTTGACTGAAATACTAGTTGTCGCTGGACTAGCTGTTGATCGAGCCCTTTCAGTCCTCAACACGTTTGCCGATCAAGACCTGCCTTTGACGTTCAAGGGTGACCGTGATTATGCCTCAGAACTCGATTTTAAAATCGAACAGGAGCTGAAACAATTCTTGTTGGAAGCTGAGCCCGATATTGGTTTTTTTGGGGAAGAATATGGGGGCGATAGTTTAGAAAGTGGTTTAGCCTGGGTTCTGGATCCTATTGATGGAACGGTTAATTTTATCCACGATATTCCATTGTTCGGTGTTTCTTTGGCTTTTTTGTGTAATGGAAGAGAGACTTGGTTCGGACGAACGATATCGAGTCCTCTAAGCCGATAGGGATAAATCCCGGAGGGCCCGCCGGGAATGGTGGTGCGCTTGCGCGGATAGACCGCCTCTCTTCATTACCTGTGAGATAACCATAAAGCACACATTCGTCACCCATTTATCTAGGCAGTCATGAGAAAAATGGTCGTTTTGGCCAATCGCCTAATGGCCGATCCGGCTTTTCAAATTTCCTGACAAAACACAGTTGCTCCAAGGGAGATTTCACGTCAACGGCCCGCCGGCCTTGTCGTGGATAACGGAGTCGACGGCTTCGGCGGATTGCTCGGGATGGTCAGCCATGTAGTGGAGTCCGCGGCTCTCCTTGCGTTGTTCGGCGGAGCGGATGATCAGTTCGGCGACATCGGCAATGTTGCGCAGTTCCAAGAGGTCGGAAGTGACGAGGTAGTCGCCATAGTATTGCTTGATTTCCTGCCGCAGGTTGCGGATGCGGCTGCGCGCGCGGGCGAGGCGGCGGTCGGTGCGGACGATGCCGACATAGTCCCACATGGCGGTGCGCACCTCGTTCCAGTTGTGCTCGACCACGACGGCTTCGTCGGACGAGACGGCCTCGCCGTATTTCCAGTCGGGGATTGAAACTTTCTCGTCGAACTGTTTCCAGACCTTTGAAATTTCAAGGGCGGTTTCGTGGCCGCATACGAGTGCTTCGAGCAGGGAGTTGCTCGCCAGCCGGTTGGCACCATGCAGGCCGGTGCTGGTGACTTCGCCGCAGGCGTAGAGGCCGGGCAGGGCGGTGGTTCCATCGACTTCGGCCACGACGCCGCCGCAGGAATAGTGTGCGGCGGGCACCACGGGAATGAGGTCGGTGGCCATGTCGATGCCGAAGTTCAGGCCGGCGGCGTAGAGGTTGGGGAAGCGTTCGCGCAGGAACGATTCGGTGTGGTGGGTGATGTCGAGGTAGACATACGGATCACCGTGCTTTTTCATCACAAAGTCGATGGCGCGGGCGGTGACGTCGCGCGTGGCGAGCGAGCCCCGTTCGTCGAACTCCTTCATGAAGGCGTTGCCGCGGATATCCTTCAGTTCGGCGCCTTCACCGCGCACGGCTTCGGAGATGAGGAAGGATTTGGCTTCCGGGTGGTAGAGGCAGGTGGGGTGGAACTGGATAAACTCCATGTCGCGGATCGGCAGGCCGGCGCGCCATGCCATGGCCACTCCATCGCCGGTGGCGACGTCGGGGTTGGAGGTATAGGGATAGACTTTCCCGAGCCCGCCGGTGGCAAGCACGGTGCAGGCGGCGTGGATCGGGAAGATGTCCTCCGTCGTCTTGTCGAGGAAATAGGCGCCGACACAACGGTTTTCGCCGGGATGCCCGATCCATCCGGTGGTGACGAGGTCGATCGCCATCAGGTTTTCGCGGAGGGTTATATTGGGATTTTCGCGGGTGCGTTCGATGAGCACCTTCATTATTTCCTGGCCGGTGATGTCGCCCGCATGCAATACGCGGCGGTGTGAGTGGCCGCCTTCCTGCCCGAGGTCGTATTCGTTTTCCTTGCCCTTGTGTTTTCGCAGGTCAAATTTGATGCCGAACTCTTCGAGTTTATGAATGCGGGCGCAGCCGCCTTTCAGCACTTTTTCCACAACCGCTGGAACGCTCAGCCCGCAACCGGTGTCGAGGGTATCGGCCACATGCGCCCCGATGGTGTCGTCGGGGTCGATCACGCAGGCGACACCGCCCTGGGCATGGAAGCTGTTGCACTCGGAGGTCTCGACCTTGCTGGCCACCAGCACGTGCCCGTGCCGGCCTAGTTCCAAAGCGGCGGTTAGTCCTGCGAGGCCGGAACCGATGACGAGGAAATCGTAGGATGTGGTGGAATTGTTCATGGGTTTAATTCGTAACGAGTATTCCGAAATTCAAAATAGGAAGGAGAGTTACGCAGTCCTCCTCGCGTCCTCCTTCTCTTCCTCGGCCGCTTCCCTAATCTTGGCGATCTGCTGTTGCCGGGTCTGCTGGATAAAGGCCGCTTTGGCGGGGTCGGATTCCGCGGCGAGTTGCTGGTCGAACATGATTTCGGTTTCGGCAACCTTGGCCTTCATCTTGGAGTCGATCTTCGCAATGGCCTGCTTCTGTTCCTCGCTCAGCATTTGCGATTCGCCGCCCATGCGCTCCATCGCCAGCTCATATGCACTTTTCATCCCGCTCATAAGGGTTTCCTTTCTGGCGGGAAACATACGTTCTTTGGTTTTAAAAAAAAAGCATGTAGTTGCAGGCTGTTGATAAAATCCGACATTAACAAAACCATTACCCACTGGTTGTAATTGCGCCTGAAGGAGGAGGGTCTTGATTCATTCAACGACAAGCATGGTTTCCCGGTAAATGTTAAAAGGGACTTTTTGGCGCGATTTTTAAGAGCAACTTATCGATTGCCATATATGCGCCGTAATGGCACAGTTCTGTATATGAAATCAGGATTTTTCGATAAATTGGTGAATCGGCTCGATCATTTGGATTCGGGCAGTTTGCAGACCTATTTCCTGCGTCTTGCGAAGGAAAAGGGGTTGATGGAGACCATTTTCCAGGCGCTGGAAGAGGGGATCATCGTACTCGATCCGGAGGCGCAGATTAACTACGCCAACCGTGCGGCGGAGCAGATGCTTGGCTTCAAGCTCGAAAGCGCGCAGGGCGTTCCGATTGAACGCTACCTCAAGGATATCCACTGGGATCTCGTGCTCGATCTCGACGAATATGAATGGAGCCAGCTTGTCCGCCGCGAGATCGAAATCACCTATCCGCAGCACCGCTTCATGGAATTCTACGTCGTACCGCTCGCTGCCGTCGACGAAAAGGAGGAGGGCGCGGTGGTGATCTTCCGCGACGTGACGCGCGAGCGCGAAAGCACGGCGGAATCCATCGAGTCCGAGCGGCTGCATGCGCTCAGCCTGCTCGCGGCGGGCGTTGCGCACGAAATCGGAAACCCGCTCAACTCAATCAACATCCACCTCCAGTTGCTGGATCGCGAAATCGGCTATCTTGATGACGAAGACGCAAAGAGCGACCTCAAGGAACTCGTCGATGTCTCGCGCAAGGAAGTTGGGCGGCTCGACACGATCATCCGCCAGTTCCTCAAGGCGCTACGCCCGTCGCTCCCCGAGCGCAAGCCGATGAAGCTGGCGCGTCTGGCCAAGGAAACGCTGAAGGTGATGAAGCACGAGATCGCTGACCGTCGCATGCTCGTCGAGACCGATTTCCCAAAAAAGATTCCGGCTGTGGCCGTCGACGAGACCCAGGTGAAGCAGGTCTTCTTCAACGTCATCAAGAATGCGCTTCAGGCGATGGAGGATGGAGGCATCCTGCGAATCAATACGCAGCAGTCCGACCGTTTCATCAGTGCCGTGTTCGAGGACAATGGCCCCGGCATCGACCCCGAAAATCTCGGTGCAATCTACGAGCCGTACCACACCACCAAGCCCGAAGGTTCCGGCCTCGGGATGATGATCGTCCAGCGCATCATGCGCGACCATGGCGGGGAAATAGAAATCAACTCCGAACCGGGGAGGGGGACGAGGCTGACGTTGCGGTTCCCAAGGGAGGATGCACGGTTAAATTTGTTGGAAGCACCGGATCGATAATTCGAAGAAAATATTAGCCACTAGTCGAGGTTGTTTTCACACGAAGGCACTAAGCCACGAAGAGGGGGGAAGCAGAAAATCTTTGCGGCTTTGTGTCTTGAGCGACAAAGGAGCGGGTGTGATGAAACATGCTGTTGAACAGTAGGAGAGGAATATGGCTAAGCCGGTTGTGTTGATTGTCGACGATGAAAAGAGCGCGCGCGACGGGCTCGTGCGGGCGCTGCGGCGAGACTACCGTGTCTTTGCGGCGGAGAATGGAACCTCGGCGCTGGAGGTACTCGCCAGCCAGCCGATCGACGTGCTGCTGAGCGATGTCCGCATGCCGGGCATGGACGGCATCACGCTGATGCAGCGGGCGCTAGCGAACAACCCGGAGCTGACCTGCATCATCCTGACAGCCTACGGCGATGTTGAGCTGGCCGTCGAGGCCATGCAGCAGGGTGCAACCGATTTCATGACGAAGCCGATCAACCTCGATAAGCTGGAACTGGTGCTCGACCGTGTGCTGAAGGCAAAAAAGATCGAGCTGGAGAATGAACGCCTGCACGTCCAGCTCGACGACAAGTATGGGCTCGAAAACATCATTGGCCGTTCCGCCGCCATGCAGGAGGTGTTCGATACGATCCGTCAGGTGGCGAACTCCCGCGCCACGGTTTTGATCCAGGGCGAAAGCGGAACCGGCAAGGAGTTGGTCGCCAAGGCCATCCATCAGTTGAGTCCGCGCAGCAACGGGCCATTTGTGGCGGTGCATTGCGCGGCGTTGGCGCACAACCTTTTGGAGAGTGAGTTGTTTGGCCACGAAAAGGGCGCGTTCACCGGCGCACTGGAGCGGCGGATTGGCCGTTTCGAAAAGGCCGATGGCGGGTCGCTGTTCCTCGATGAGATTAGCGAGATCGGTGCGTCGGTGCAGGTGAAGATTCTCCGGGCCTTGGAGGAGCGGCAGATCGAGCGCGTTGGCGGTGATTCTCCAGTGGATATGGACACCCGCCTGATTTCCGCAACCAACCGCGACCTGAAGGCGATGGTGGATGAGGGCGATTTTCGCGAAGACCTGTTCTACCGCCTCTACGTGGTCGTCATCACCCTGCCGCCGCTGCGCGAACGGCAGGACGACATCCTGCTTTTGCTGAACCATTTCCTGGCCGTGTTCAACGAGGAGAACGCAAAACAGATCGAAGGCTTCACGCCGGCGGCATACGACATGCTCGCCACCTACGATTGGCCGGGCAATATTCGCGAGCTGCGCAATTTGGTAGAGCGCATGGTGGTACTTTCGCGCGGCAAGGTGCTCGACGTGAAGGATATTCCCGCGCAGGTGCGCGAAAAGGCCAGCGGGGGGGGCGAGGTCAGGATCGACGCCGAACTGACCGTCGACGAAATGGAAAAGCGAATGGTCATCCAAGCCTTGGAAAAGACGGGCGGCAACCGCACCAAGGCCGCCGAAAAACTCGGCATCAGCCGCCGAACCCTGCACCGTAAGTTGAACCAGTATGGGATAACGCAAGGCGTAACGAGTGTGTAGTGCTCTGTGTTCTTCCTGAACGAAGCCGGAAGCTCCGTCTACGAAAACAGGCACAAAAAAAGACCGCCGAGTTGGGCGGTCTTTGCAAAACGAAGTGTGCTGAATTTAGCACACTTTGGCTTTTGCCGTTTCAACCACTTTGGTGAAGCCGGCCGGATCGTGAATAGCGATCTCGGAGAGCATCTTTCGGTTGAGTTTAATGCCGCATTTGTTCAGCCCGTCGATGAAACGGCTGTAGTTGATTCCGTCCATACGACAGGCCGCATTAATGCGTACGGTCCAGAGGCGGCGGAAGTCGCGCTTCTTGTGCTTGCGGTGCACGTAGGCCATGGCCTGTGCGCGGTCGACCGACTCGGTCGCCGTGCGGAATAGCTTGCTGCGTGCGCCCCGGAAACCCTTGGCGAGTTTCAGGCGGCTGTTTCTTCTACGGCGCGAGGCCGGTCCATTGGTTGCTCTTGGCATGGTTCAATCTCCAGAAATTAGATAAACGGGGTGATGCGCTTCATATCCACCTTGTCGACGATATCCTGACCTCGCAGCGTCCGTTTGTGTTTACGGTTCTTGTTGGTCAAAATGTGGCTTCCGCCCATGTGGTTCCGCTTGAGCTTGCCGGTTCCAGTTTTCTTAAACCGTTTGGCGGCACACTTTTTTGTCTTCATTTTAGGCATGATAACACCGTTCTTTTATTAAATTCGTTCGTTGCGAGATCGGGGAATCGCGCAAAAGAAGAGTGTTTATAGGGGAACCCCTCCCGCAAGTCTAGCCCTTTTTTGCAGACTTTTTTGCTAGATTCCTATGCCGAATCCGGGCGTCTCGCGGGTGCGGACCATTACGCCGCCTTCGGCGCGCGTGACGAGGCTGCCGGGCGGCGTGCTTTTCATCAGGAAGACGTTGCCGGCCACGACCGTTCCGCGGCCAATTACCGTATTGCCGCCAAGGATCGTGCTGTTGGAGTAGACGATGACGTTGTCTTCGACGGTGGGGTGGCGCTGGATATGCTTGATCGGTCGGCCGTGTTCATCGAGCGGAAAGCTTTTGGCACCGAGGGTTACGCCTTGGTAGAGCTTGACGTTGTCGCCGATGTGGCAGGTTTCGCCAATGACAACGCCAGTGCCGTGATCAATGAAGAAGCCTTTGCCGATGGTTGCGCCGGGGTGGATATCGATTCCCGTGAGCGAATGGGTGGATTCACTCATCATGCGCGGGATTAGAGGGATGTCGAGTTTGTACAGCTCGTGGGCGATGCGGTGCGAGGTGATCGCCACGAGGCCGGGGTAGGCGAGTTTGACCTCGGCATAGCTGAGTGCGGCCGGGTCACCGTTGTATGCGGCCTTGACGTCCTCTATTAGCATCTGGCGGATGTTCGGGATCGTGGCAAGGAATTGGGTTGCGATCTCCTCCGAGGCTTGGTCGAGATTGTGGATGGGTTCCCTCTTTTCATGGAGGTCGGCCGCACCCATCCAGCGGAAGGGCAGGGCCTTCTCGATTTCCGGATGGAGGATTTCCGCCGCGTTTTCTAACTGTTGGATGAAATAGCCCTCGAAGTCGGGTGGTTCGGGGATATGCTTTCCAGGGAACAGCACGTCGGAAACAATTCGAAGGGCCTCGACCACCTGGGCAATCTCTGGATGCTGCCACAGCGGGCGGTCGGGTAGGTCGGCCTCCGTTTGCGAATAGAGCGGCAGCAATTCAGTTGCTGTTTTCTGGATCTGTTCGGTGGTTTTCATGCAACAACCTC
Source organism: Kiritimatiellales bacterium (assembly GCA_030625905.1). GTDB lineage: Bacteria > Verrucomicrobiota > Kiritimatiellia > Kiritimatiellales > Pontiellaceae > Pontiella. Next base: position 15,444 of record DAOUQA010000002.1, read on the forward strand.
GTTTGAATCGCCCCACACGCTACCCATGAAGTGTTGAGGTGGCAAAATAATTAAGGACAAAATGATTGCGGGGCTTTCCTGTGCTCTGCGCCCGTTTTTGTTTTCTATCCCCAGATTTCGCAGATTAGCAGGATTTAAATCTGTGAACATCTGTGTACTCTGTGGATTCTATTGCTGGGTGCGATTTTGCTACCATGGAGGCTCAACAGGATTTACGATATGAAATACATCAGTACACGCGGGCGGATGGAGCCGGTTGGTTTTCAGGATGCGGTCATGACGGGACTGGCTCCCGATGGTGGCCTGTTGCTACCGGAGAAACTGCCGCAGGTTGGAGACAGGCTCGAAGAATGGGCGCAGCTTTCCTATCAGGAATTGGCCTTCGAGATCATCAGCCTGTTTGCCACCGATATTCCGCCGGCTGATCTGGCCGAGCTGATTACCGATAGCTATGCCACGTTCGACCATGCCGAGGTTGCGCCCTCCGTCGAGGTTGGTGATTTTCAGATTCTTGAACTGTTCCACGGCCCGACGCTGGCGTTCAAGGATGTCGCCCTCCAGTTTCTCGGCAACCTGTTTGAATATATTCTCGAACAGCGTGGCGGAAAGCTGAACATTCTCGGCGCGACCAGCGGCGACACGGGAAGCGCGGCGATTCATGGCGTACGCGGCAAGCCAAACATTAACATTTTCATCATGCATCCGGCCGGGCGCACCAGCCCGCTACAGGAAAAGCAGATGACCAGTGTGCTCGATGATAATGTCTTCAACCTCGCGGTCGACGGCACCTTCGACGACTGCCAGAACATCATGAAAACCACTTTCGGCGATGTCGGCTTCAAAACCGAACACTCGCTTGGCTCTGTCAACTCGGTCAATTGGGCACGTGTGCTGGCGCAGACCGTCTACTATTTCTATGCCGCCTTCCGCACCATGGAAAAGACCGGGACGAAGTCTGTCCAGTTTTCGGTGCCGACCGGAAACTTTGGCGACATCCTCGCGGGCTACCTCGCGCAGCGCATGGGCCTGCCGATCAGCAAGCTCATTCTCGCCACCAACGAAAACGACATTCTCTCTCGTTTCTTTAACAGCGGAACCTACGGCATGGCCGACGTGGTGCCGACCCTCAGCCCGTCGATGGATATCCAAGTCGCCAGCAACTTCGAGCGCTACCTCTACTACAAGGTGGGGGAGGACGCCGAAAAGCTTGCCGCGATGATGGACAACTTCAACGAAAACGGATCGCTCTCCGTCCCGCTCAACGAAAACGGCGCGGTCGACGATCTGTTTGTGGCGGGGCGCGGCGATACCGCCGCGACTCTGGCAACCATCAAGAAATACCATGATCAATATGGTTATGTGCTCGACCCGCACACCGCCGTCGGCGTCTATGTCGCCGAGCAGTTCAAATCAGAAGAAGCACCAACCATCTGCCTCGCCACCGCGCATCCCGCCAAATTTACCCAGGCGATCATCGATGCCATCGGCGAAGCCGTACACCACCCGACCCTCGATGCCCTCGCCAACGCCGAAACCCGTTGCGATTCCATCGCCAACGATGTCGATGCCGTGAAGGAATATCTGGTTGGGCATATAATGTAGACGATGAGATGAAAGGCTGGTTTCTCCGGTTCCATCCTTTATCGAAGTGTTCTTGCTCGACGGGGAAACCTATCGTTTGATTGGAAACTATCAGCCCTCCGATGACTTTAAATCTCCCGCATTCCCTGAACTGGAACTAGATTTGGCTGCATGCCCAACAGGCTCGCAGAGGCGATATTGAATCTTAACTTCGATCGCGAACATTGGCTATTTTGGCCTCCGATCCGTTGCCGATAATTTGCTGAACTTTTTTTTGGCTTGGGGGTTGACACCCAAATGCTTTTCTATAAAGTGTGCCGCCTTATGTGCCAAATAGGTTTTGGCCATTTAGCAGTAATATACAGGGAAAAGAGGCTTTGTGAGCGCATTTTTGTTACCGGTGTGCAACAGGGTTTCTTTGTCTGTGTTTGTTTAGGGATGGGATGTGCCCATGTAGCTCAGTTGGTAGAGCGCATCCTTGGTAAGGATGAGGTCAGCAGTTCGACTCTGCTCATGGGCTCCATTAATTTAGTTTAAAGTAAGAATTAACTGAGGAAGATTCAGGAGGTAAACAAAATGGCTAAGGAAAAGTTCGAACGGACAAAACCCCATGTGAACGTGGGAACAATCGGTCACGTTGACCATGGTAAAACAACTGTAACGGCAGCAATTACTTGTGTGCAGGCCAAAAAAGGTCTAGCTGAGTACATCGCGTACGATGCGGTTGCGAAGGCTTCTGAGTCCCAAGGGCGCCGCGACGCCACCAAGATTCTGACGATCGCGACTTCACACGTCGAGTATGAATCCGACATGCGCCACTATGCGCACGTCGATTGCCCCGGCCATGCCGACTATATTAAAAACATGATTACCGGTGCCGCCCAGATGGACGGTGCGATCCTCGTGGTTGAAGCTCCTTCAGGCCCGATGCCGCAGACCCGCGAGCACATCCTGCTGGCTCGTCAGGTGGGTGTTCCGAAGATTGTTGTTTTCTTGAACAAGTGCGACCTCGTCGATGACGAAGAATTGATCGAACTCGTTGAAATGGAAATCCAGGAACTCCTCGCGAAGTATGAGTTCGAAGAAGACAGCCCAATCATTCGCGGCGCCGCCCTGCCGGCCATCAACAATCCGGAAGGTCCGGAAGCCCAGTGCATCCAGGATCTGATGGAAGCCCTCGACTCTTGGATTCCGGAGCCGGAGCGTGTAACGGATCTACCCTTCCTGCTGCCGATCGAGGACGTGTTCTCCATCGAAGGTCGTGGAACGGTGGTAACCGGTCGTGTCGAGCGTGGTGTTGTCCACACCGGCGATCCGGTTGAAATCGTCGGCCTTAAGGATACGGCTACTACCACCTGTACGGGGGTTGAAATGTTCCGTAAGATCCTCGACGAAGGTCAAGCCGGCGACAACGTGGGTGTACTGCTGCGCGGTACCAAGAAAGATGAAGTCCAGCGCGGCCAGGTTCTGGCAAAGCCGGGCTCCATCAATCCGCACACCAAGTTTATTGGCGAGGTATACGTTCTGTCCAAAGACGAAGGTGGACGCCACACGCCGTTCTTTAAGGGCTATCGTCCGCAGTTCTATTTCCGCACGACCGACGTGACGGGCGATATCCAGCTTCCGGAAGGCGTTGAGATGGTTATGCCTGGCGACAACATTACGATGGACGTTGAGCTGATTACCCCGATCGCGATGGAGCAGCACATGCGCTTCGCGATTCGCGAGGGAGGGCGTACCGTTGGTGCGGGCCGTGTGACCGATATCGTCACTGACTAGCGCAATGGCGGAATCTTTATCGGGTGACGGGCGGGTGTTTTCCTGCCCTGAGCCTGTTTAATCCAACAACAGGATAAAACCATGCCAAGAGATATTATCACTCTGGCCTGTACCGAGTGCAAAGAGCGCAACTATACGGGCACCAAGAACAAGAGACTTGAGTCCGGGCGCCGTGAGGTCAAGAAATATTGCCCGCACGACAAAAAGCACACGTTGCATCGCGAAACGAAGTAATTGGTCGATTTTGAAGACAGGTCGGTAGTTCAATTGGTAGAGCACCGGTTTCCAAAACCGGCTGTTAGGGGTTCGATTCCCTTCCGACCTGCCATATGTTGATAACTGGAAAGCACAATGAACAAGCTAACGCAAAGCATCGGAAGCCTGAAGACCTTCATTGGAGAGGTAAAGGTTGAGTTGTTGAAATGCACCTGGCCCACCCGTAAGGAGTTGTTCGGCCAGTCGGTGGTGGTGATCATCTCTGTGATCATCCTCGGGGCATTTGTGGGGCTCTGCGATCTGGTGAACATGGGTTTTCTTAAGTTTATTATCCGCTAGTTGATGGGGTGGGGAATACGGTAATCATGGCAAAAAAATGGTTTATCCTACATGCGCTTTCCGGCCACGAACTCAAGGTTCAGCGGAACATAGCCAGCCGAGTCCAGCAGGAGGGGATGGAGGACATCATCGGCGAGGTGCTTATTCCCACCGAGAAGGTCTCCGAAGTGAAGCAAGGGAAGAAAACGACGGTAGACCGAAAGTTTTTTCCGGGCTATGTGCTGATCAACATTTGCTTGTACGACGATGACAACGCCTTTAACGAGCGGGCCTGGTATTTCATCCAGAATACGCCGAGCGTGATCGGGTTTTTGGGCGGGGAGCGACCCGCTCCGATGAGCGAGGACGAGGTGAACAGCATTGTCCACCAGATCGAGGAGAAGAAGGAAACGATTGCTCCGAAGGTGATGTTCGAGCCGGGCGAAATGGTGAAGATAACGGATGGACCATTCTTGAATTTCAGTGGGGCGATCGAGGAGGTCGATCCAGAGCGTGGCAAGTTGAAGATCGCGGTTTCAATCTTCGGGCGTTCGGCTCCGGTGGAGCTCGAGTATTGGCAGGTTGAGCGGACCGTTGAATAAATTTGATTGAGGATAGTTATGGCTAAGGAAGTAACAGGGTATATCAAGTTGCAGATACCGGCAGGGCAGGCAAACCCGGCGCCGCCGGTAGGGCCGGCTTTGGGTCAGCATGGCGTAAACATCATGGAATTCTGCAAGGCATACAATGCCGCAACGCAGAGCCAGACGGGACTGGTTGTTCCCGTCGTGATCACCGTCTACAGCGACCGCAGCTTTTCGTTCATTACCAAAAGCCCCCCTGCGGCGGTGTTGCTGAAGAAGGCTGCCGCCATTGCCAAGGGGTCTGGCGAGCCGAACCGCGACAAAGTTGGCACAGTGACGCGTGCGCAGCTTGAGGAAATTGTGGAACTAAAAAAAGACGATCTTAACGCAAATGACATGGATGCCGCGGTGCGGATCATCGCAGGGACTGCGCGCAGCATGGGAATTGAGGTAGAATAAAATGGCTATGCACGGGAAAAAATATAGCAGTGTAGCGGAAAAGGTAAAGCACGACGCCGACTATAGCGTTGCCGATGCAATTGTTTTTTTGCAGGAAAATCCTACCGCGAAATTTGACGAAACATTTGAAATGGCCTTCCGGATGGGGGTTGATCCCAGCAAGTCCGACCAGGCCATTCGTTCCACTGTGGCGCTGCCGCACGGAACCGGCAAGGATGTCCGCATCATTGTATTCGCCACGGGCGATGCCGCCGAAGCCGCCCGCGAAGCGGGCGCCACGGAAGTGGGGTTTGAGGATTTGATCAAGAAGATCCAGGATGGCTGGATGGATTTCGACGCCGCGGTGGCCACACCGGACGCCATGAAGGAAGTCCGCAAGGTTGCCCGGGTGCTGGGGCCGCGCGGTTTGATGCCGAACCCAAAAACCGGAACCGTCACCGACGATACGGCTGTTGCGGTGAACCAGCTGAAGGCCGGTCGCGTTGAGTTCCGCATGGATCGGAATGGAAATATCATGGTGCCGTTCGGCAAGCGTTCCTTTACAACGGAAGCCTTGGCCGAGAATGCCCAGTCGCTGGTGGAAGCCATTCACGGGGCAAGACCGTCAAGTGCAAAGGGCACCTACATCAAACGTGCAACCATATCATCGACCATGGGACCCGGACTGCGGGTTTCCCTCAAGGAAATCTCCGGATAGGAAAGGGTTGGATAATACAATGAAACCTGAGAGCAAAGGCATTAGGCCTGAAAAGAAATCGATTGCCGCAGAACTTGACGAGCGCGTATCGGGTGCGCTGTACATGATCTTGGCGGACTATACCGGCATGGATATGCCGAAGACCACCGAGTTGAAGCAACAGTTGCGCGAAAAGGATGCGTCTTTCAACGTTGTCAACAACCGAGTGCTCAACCGTGCCCTTGATGGCCGTGCCACCGACCTTCTCAAAGGGCAGACCGCCATGATCTATGGTTCCGGCGACGTGGTTGAAGTGGCTAAGGTAATCAGAAAATTTGCCAAAGCAAACAAAAAGCCAGAGGTCAAGGGCGGCTATCTTGAAGGGAAGGCGATCTCCGGAGCGGACGTCGTTGAACTCGCTAAATTGCCGGCCAAGGAAGTTCTGCAGGCGATATTGCTGGGAACGCTACAGGCTCCGTGCCGCCAGTTGGTTGGTGTACTGGATCAGAAGGTCGCATCCCTCGTATACGTATTGGATGCGGTGAAAACGAAAAAAGAACAAGAAGCGTAATAATTTATTAATTGGTAAGTAGTCTAAGGAGGAACGACAATGTCCGAAGAAGCAGTAGAAGTAAAAGAAGAAGTAAAAGAGGAAGTGAAGCTCGAAGGTAAAATGGCTGAATTTGTGGATTGGGTGGAAACCATTTCGGTTCTCGAACTTTCTCAACTGGTCAAGGCTCTGGAAGACCGTCTGGGCGTAACTGCCGCAGCTCCGGCTGCCGTTGCCGTTGCAGCGCCTGCAGGTGATGAAGAAGGCGGCGGTGCTGCCGAGCAAACCGAGTTCGCCGTTATGTTGACTGCGGCCGGTGGGCAGAAAATCCAGGTGATCAAGGAACTTCGCACACTGACGGGTCTCGGCCTCAAGGAAGCCAAAGGCTTGGTTGACAGTGCTCCGATTGCCGTCAAGGAAGGGATTTCCAAAGAAGACGCCGAATCCATCAAGGAAAAGCTCGAAGGTGTTGGAGCAACCGTAGAACTCAAGTAGACCTCCCCGTTTGCTCGAATTCTAATTATCGCCATCCCACAAGGGATGGCTTGTAGATTGTTCCCCTTTGAGAACCGAAGGGGAACGAGTGTATTCTCCAATGTAAACCTTGAGGGTGCTGGATGGTTGAAAGAAAAAACTTTGGCAAGCTTACCGATGCGCTTGAGGCGCCGGACTTAATTGAAATCCAGCTTAATTCCTACAGGGACTTCCTTCAGCAGGACGTATCTCCTTCCAAGCGGAAGAAGAGAGGGTTGCAATCTGTGCTGAGTGAGGCTTTCCCGATCGAGAGCTATGACGGGCAAATCGCCCTTGACTTCGTAAGCTACGAAATCAAGAAGCCAAAACTTGAGCATCTGGAGTCGGTTCGCGAGGGGGAAACCTTTTCAGCGCCGCTGTATGTGACGTTCAAGCTTCGCGAAGGCGAGGATTTGCGTGAAGACACGCTTTTCATGGGTGAAATCCCGCTGATGACCCAGAGCGGAAGCTTTGTGGTTAACGGTGCCGAGCGCGTGATCGTCAGCCAGCTTCACCGTTCGCCGGGCATCTGCTTCGAGAAGACGAAGCATGCCAACGGGTCTATCCTGCACTCGTTCCGCGTTATTCCGGACCACGGTTCGTGGATCGAGGCGCAGTTCGACACCAGCGACCTGATCTACATCTATCTCGACCGCAAGCGCCGCCGCCGCAAGTTCCTCGCGTCGACGTTCCTTCGTGCGTTGGGCTATGCGACCGACGAGGAGATCCTCGGCCTCTACTATAAGTTCGCCAATTTCTCGCTCTCCAAGAAGAAATTCGCCGAGAAGGATCTCGAAAACCTAGTGCTCGCCGACGACATCATCGACTCCGACTCCGAGTCCGTCATTGGCCGCCGCTACGACAGCCTGACCGTCGACATGATCCAGCGCATGAAGCTTGCCGGCTATAAGAAGGTTAGCGTTGTCAATGTTTCGTGGGACCAGGGTCTGTTCCTTAAGAGCGTTCAGTCCGATACCACCCGCACCGTCGACGAAGCGCTGAAGGACCTCTATCAGAAGCTGCGTCCGGGCGATCCGCCCACAACCGCTTCCGCCCGCCAGATGATCAAGCGCCTCTTCTTCGACGAAGCCCGCTTTAATCTGAGCCGCGTCGGGCGCTACAAGATCCAGCAAAAGCTGGGCATTAAAAGCACGTCCCTGACGCTGGAGGTCGAAGACGTGGTCGAAGCACTGCGCTATCTCCTGATGGTTCGCATGGGAACGGGAACCCTCGATGATATCGACCATCTCGGCAGTCGCCGTATTCGTACCGTCGGCGAATTACTCGAAGGCCAGTGCCGTGTTGGACTCGCCCGTATCCAGCGCCTCGTGAAGGAGCGCATGACCATCTTCGATACGACGGTCGACCGCCTCTCTTCGCAGAAGCTCATCAACCCGAAGGCCCTCTCCGCCGTGATCAAGGACTTCTTTGGCCGTAGCCAGTTGTCGCAGTTCATGGATCAAACGAACCCGCTTTCCGAGCTTACCCACAAGCGCCGTCTCTCCGCGCTCGGCCCAGGCGGTTTGAACCGTGACCGTGCCGGTTTTGAAGTTCGCGACGTGCATAGTTCGCACTACGGGCGCATTTGCCCGATCGAAACGCCCGAGGGGCCGAACATCGGTTTGATCTCCTCGCTCTCCACCTTTGCGAAGGTCAACGAGTATGGCTTCATCGTAACGCCCTACCTCAAGGTTTCAAAAGGCAAGGTCTCTAAGCATCTCGACTGGCTGACCGCCGACGAGGAGGAGCGCTATGTGATTGCGCAGGCCAACGCCGAACTCGACGACAACAGCCGTTTTGTCCATGACCGGATCATGGTGCGTGTTCTGGGCGACTTCCGCGAAACGCCGCCGGAAGAAGTTCAATACATGGATGTCTCGCCGAAGCAGGTGGTCTCCATTGCCGCCGGCCTGATTCCCTTTCTCGAGCACGACGATGCCAACCGCGCACTCATGGGCTCGAACATGCAACGCCAAGCCGTTCCGTTGATGAAGGCGGAGCGTCCGTTCGTTGGAACCGGTATCGAGGGGCGTCTCGCCCGTGACTCCCGCGTGTTGATTATTGCCAGCGCCGCCGGCAAGGTGGCCTATGTCTCCGCCGAGCACATCGTGGTTTCCAAAGACGGGAAAGTGCCGCCGAAGAAAGTTTCTGAGAGTGAATGCCAGACGTACAACCTGCGCAAGTTCATGCGTTCCAACGCTGGAACCTGCCTGAACCAGCGCCCGCTGGTGAAAGTCGGCCAGAAGATCGCCGAAGGCGATGTGCTCGCCGATGGCTCTGGCACGGATCAAGGCGAACTGGCACTTGGACGCAATGTGACCGTGGCCTTCATGACGTGGAGCGGATACAACTTCGAGGATGCCATTCTGATCAACCAGAAACTGGTGCGGGAGGATGTCTACACCTCGATCCATATTGAGGAGTTCGAGTGCGGTGCCCGCGATACGAAGCTTGGCCCGGAGGAAATCACGCGCGACATTCCCAATGTCGGCGAGGACGCCCTCAAGAACCTTTCCCCCGACGGCATCATCCAGATTGGTGCGGAAGTTAGGCCGGGCGATATCCTCGTCGGCAAGATTACGCCGAAGAGCGAAACCGAGCTTGCACCGGAAGAGCGCTTGCTGCGCGCGATTTTTGGAGAGAAGGCCGCCGATGTCCGCGACACGTCGCTCAAGGCGCCGTCCGGAACGCATGGCATTGTGATGGATGTGAAAATGTCCGCCAAGGATACCGCCGTGGCGCAGGACACGCCGTCCGATGTGAAGAAGCTGAAGAGCGAAATCACCGAGCGGAACGAAAATGTGGTCGCCCAGCTCACCGAGGACCTCACCGAGGCGCTTTCCAACATTCTGCTGGGGGAAAAGATTCCACTGGACGTCATGAACATGGAATCCAGCGATGTCATCATCCCGGCCAACCGCAAGATCACCAAGACGCTATTGCGTAAGCTGGCGGCGAACTACGAGAACGTGGAGATCGACCCTAGCCCGATCCGCATCAAGATCATGGGCATCATCGACAACTACCGCAACAAGTTCATCGAAGCCAAGACGGACATGAACCGTTCACTCGAACGTGCAGGAAGCGGCGAGGATATGGATGCCGGCATTGTCAAGTCGGTGAAGGTCTACATTGCCGAGAAGAAAAAGCTGTCTGTCGGGGATAAAATGGCGGGTCGCCACGGTAACAAAGGGGTAATTTCCCGGATTGTTGCGGAGGAGGACATGCCGTTCCTTCCGGACGGTACCCCGGTCGATATCGTGTTGAACCCATTGGGCGTGCCTTCGCGCATGAACGTGGGGCAGGTGCTCGAAACCCATCTCGGATGGGCGTGCAAGCACCTCGGCATGCATGCGGCAACGCCGATTTTCGACGGTATTTCCGAACAGCAGATCCGCGATATGCTTTCCGAGGCAGGCTTGCCGGACGATGGAAAGACCGTTTTGTACGACGGGCGGACTGGCGACGAGTTCGAACAGCGCGTTATGGTTGGTACGATCTACATGCTCAAGCTGCACCACCTCGTCAGCGAAAAGATCCACGCCCGCGCAGTAGGTCCGTACTCCCTCGTCACCCAGCAACCGCTCGGCGGCAAGGCTCAGTATGGCGGCCAGCGTTTCGGGGAGATGGAAGTGTGGGCGCTCGAGGCCTATGGTGCGGCTCACGCACTGCAGGAAATCCTGACGGTGAAAAGCGATGACATTGCCGGGCGAACCCGTATGTACGAGGCGATCGTCAAGGGCACAAACGTCCTCGATTCCGGATGCCCGGAGTCGTTCAACGTTCTGATCAAGGAACTTCAGGGATTAGGTCTGAACTTCCAGGTCAAGAACGAAGAAGGCGACGCCATACTCTAGCCCCAGTTGCCGGCTTGTCCGGCAAACCATTTAGATTGCAGGAGGAACATCGGTGGAAAAAAATTCAAGCAGTGCCGCAGAAATTTTTGGAATGAAACGCGAGGATCTTGGCGACTACGCGAGCATTACGCTTGCTTCGCCCGAATCGATCCGTTCGTGGAGCCATGGCGAAGTCAAGAACCCGGAAACAATCAACTACAGAACATTCAAGCCCGAGAAGGGCGGCCTGTTTTGCGAGCGCATTTTTGGCCCGACCAAGGACTGGGAATGCTCGTGCGGAAAATACAAGCGCATCAAGCACAAGGGCGTAATCTGCGACCGTTGTGGCGTGGAAGTTACGTTGTCGCGCGTCCGGCGCGAGCGCTTGGCGCATATTGAACTGGCCGTGCCGGTTTCGCACATCTGGTTCTTTAAGGCGACGCCGAGCCGGATGGGTCTGATTCTCGACATGACCATGCGCAACCTCGAGCGCGTGCTCTATTACGACAACTACATTGTCGTCGATCCCGGCGATACCCCGCTGAAGGAAAAACAGCTGCTTTCCGAAGAGGAGTACCGCGAAGCGCTCGACAACTATGGACTCGACAGCTTTATCGCCAAGATTGGTGCGGAAGGTGTTCGCGATTTGCTTTGCAAGATCGATCTTGTGGAGGCTCTCAAGAATCTGGAGGCGGCGATGATGAATACGCGCTCCAAGCAAACCCGCAAGAAACTCGTCAATCAGATGAAGGTGATGGAGGGGTTCCTCAAGAGCAACTCCCGCCCCGAGTGGATCGTCATGGAAGTGCTCCCGGTCATTCCACCGGATCTGCGCCCGCTTGTACCGCTCGAAGGCGGACGTTTCGCGACGTCCGACCTCAACGATCTCTACCGCCGCGTGATCAACCGCAACAACCGCCTGCGTACATTGCTGGCGCTGAAAACCCCAGAAGTGATCATCCGAAACGAAAAGCGCATGCTCCAGCAGTCGGTCGATGCATTGTTCGATAATGGCCGCCATGGCCGTGCCGTCACCGGTCCGGGCAACCGTCCGCTGAAATCCCTGAGCGATATGCTCAAGGGGAAACAGGGTCGTTTCCGCCAAAACCTGCTCGGTAAGCGTGTCGACTATTCTGGCCGTTCTGTAATCGTGGTGGGTCCGACCCTCAAACTCAACCAGTGCGGACTGCCGAAGAAAATGGCACTCGTTCTGTTCGAGCCGTTCATCATCCGCAAGCTCAAGGAGCGCGGCATTGTGCATACCGTGCGCAGTGCGAAAAAGATGATCGAGCGCGAGGTGGAGGAGGTCTGGGATATTCTCGACGAGGTGACCAGTGGCCATACGGTCATGCTTAACCGTGCGCCGACGTTGCACCGTCTTTCCATCCAGTCCTTCGAGCCGATCCTGATCGAGGGCGAGGCCATCCAGTTGCACCCGCTCGTCTGTACGGCCTACAATGCCGACTTCGACGGTGACCAGATGGCGGTTCATGTGCCGCTGTCGGTCGAGGCGCAGGTGGAGTCGTATACCCTGATGCTGGCGACCAACAATATTTTCTCGCCTTCGAGCGGCAAGCCGGTCACCACCCCGACGCAAGATATGGCGCTGGGATGTTATTACATGACGTCCGATTCGCAGGAATACCTGATGAAGCGCAAGAGGGGGCTCAAGAAGACCGACGAGCGTCTGCACATCATGGGCGATCTGAACGAAGTGCACACCGCCTACGCCGAAGGCGTCGTCAAGGTGCACGACCGTATCCGCTACTGCAACCCGGACTACCAGCGCGAAACACGCAATGGCGACAAGGATCATTCGACCATCATCACTACGATTGGCCGTATCCTCTTTAACGAAGTGTGGCCGCCTTCTCTCGGATTCGTGAACAAGACCGGCACCAAGCAGGTCATTGGAAAGATGATCGAGCAGTGTTATGAAATCGCCGGACACAACGAAACCGTCAAGGTATTGGATCGACTGAAGGATCTAGGCTATGAACAAGCCACGCTTTCCGGTATGTCCATTGCCTTGTCCGACATGATCATCCCGCAGGAAAAAGGGGAAATGGTTGGATCCGCCCGCAAGGATATCGAAGGCGTCGAGGCCAAGTACAAGAAGGGTCTCATCACCGAGGGTGAGCGCTACAACATGATCATCGATATCTGGACGGACACCAACGACCGGTTGACGAACCGCCTGTTCGAGGCGCTTGAAAAGAACGATGACCCGCTCAACAAGCAGTCCGTCGACGAGTTGAATCCCGTCTATGTGATGGTCGATTCCGGTGCGCGGGGTAGCCGCCAGCAGATTCGCCAGTTGGCCGGCATGCGCGGCCTGATGGCCAAGCCGTCCGGCGAGATCATCGAGCGGCCGATCCTTTCGAACTTCCGCGAAGGCCTCTCCGTACTCGAGTATTTCATCAGTACGCACGGCGCCCGCAAAGGTCTGGCCGACACGGCGCTCAAGACGGCGGACTCCGGGTACCTGACCCGCAAGCTCGTGGATGTTTCCCACGACATCATTGTTTCTGAGGAGGACTGCCACACCCTTAACGGTATCGAAGTGAGTGCCATTGCCGAGGGCGACGACGAACTTGTGTCGCTTTCCCAGCGCATCATTGGCCGCACTGCGGCAGAGGACATCTGCAACCCGCACACGCTTGAAGTGCTGGTGGGCGCCGGGGAACTGATCGATAAATATTCCGCCCGGAAGGTTGAGAGCGCCGGCGTTGAAACCATCGTGATCCGCAGCGTGCTAACCTGCGAGTCCCGCCGCGGAATCTGCGCAAACTGCTATGGCAAGAATCTGGCGACCGGTCAAAAGGCCGAACTCGGCCAGCCGGTCGGCATCATCGCGGCCCAGTCCATTGGCGAGCCGGGCACGCAGCTGACCATGCGTACCTTCCATATCGGGGGTACTGCAAGCTCCGTGTTCAAGCAACCGAAGATTACCGCAAAATCGTCCGGTATCTTGAAATACGAAAACATTCGTTCGGTAAAGGTCGACGACCAGAATATTATATTGAACAAAAACGGAAATATTCTTGTCCTCGACGAGGATGGCCGCGAGCTGGAGCGCTACGCCATGGTGATCGGCGCCCTTGTTTCCGTTGACGAAGGGAGCAAAGTGAAAGCCGGCCAAACCTTTGTCAAATGGGATCCGTACTCCGTTCCGATTCTTTCCGAGCATAACGGCAAGGTCGAGTTTCGCGACTTTATCGAGGGCGTCACCGTCCAGAAGGGCGTCGACGAGGCGACCGGTGTGGAAGGTCTGGTTGTAATGGAGCACAAGGAAGACCTGCACCCGCAGATCGTGATCCGCGACAAGAAGGACAAGGAGAAGGTTGGCTACTACTCGGTTCCGGCCGGTGCCCAGGTAATGATCAAGGAGAAGGAGATGGTTAGTGCCGGCTTTACCCTTGCCCGCACACCGCGCAAGACGGTTCGCACGAAGGATATTACCGGTGGTCTGCCGCGTGTGGCCGAGCTTGTTGAAGCCCGTACGCCGAAGGAAGCCGCGGAGATCGCTAAGATTGAAGGTATCGTTGAACTCGGCGGCATTGCCAAGGGCAAGCGCAAGCTGATCGTGCGCGATAGCGTTACCGCTGCGGAGGAGGAACACCTCATCCCGATGAATAAGCATGTGATCGTGTTCCCGGGTGACTTCGTCCACAAGGGACAGCAGTTGACCGAGGGGCCGATCGTTCCGCAGGAACTGCTCGAAGTCTGCGGGCCGCAGGATCTGCAGGAATACCTTGTGAACGAGGTACAGGCCGTCTATCGCCTTCAAGGCGTAGAGATCAACGACAAGCACATTGAGGTGATCGTTCGCCAGATGTTGCGCAAGGTCAAGATTACCGATCCGGGCGACACGGAATTCCTTTGGGGCGAGCAGGTCGAAAAGCAGACCTTCCAGGAAGTCAACCAGAAGGCCGTTTCCGAAGGCCGCCGCCCGGCGGAAGCTTCACCGGTGTTGCTGGGGATCACCAAGGCTGCGCTCGAAACGGAAAGCTTTATTTCAGCGGCATCGTTCCAGGATACCACCCGTGTTCTGACCAAGGCCGCCACGCTCGGCATGGTCGACCAGCTTCGCGGCTTCAAGGAAAACGTCATCATGGGCCGCCTGATTCCGGCCGGCAGCGGATTCCCGATGTACAAGGATATCAAGCCCGTCAAACTCGGCGAGGAAATCTCCATCGAAGACCTCCTCGGCGGCGACCCCCTCGGACTCGAGGAAAACGCGTAGAGCCAAGGTGCTTGCACTCAACCAAAGGGCGTCTCGATCCGAAGGGTCGAGATCGCCCTCGAGAAATTCGGGGCGAAATTCCGGGGCGCTTTTTTTCTTCAACTACGGTCGATATGCCTGATCGTGCGTCCCGAGATCCAGCAACACGATCTCGCCTTCATTCAATGCAAGAACCAGTACAATCCTATGGCTGTAGGTCAGCGAGACGGCATGCGTTCCGGCCAGATGCCCCTTCATGGTCGAGATCGCGGTAGCCCTCCTCGATTCTGGCGATAATGGCATGGGCTTCGGATTCGGGGGCATCCTTCCATAATCCGCGCAGTATATCGCCGACCTCGCGAACGGCGGCAACCACCGCCGGTATTACTTCCGCCACAACCAGCCGCGAAAAGTTTTCGCTCTTGTATGCTTCGTATAGCAGCAATCCGGACTGGATGGCTCCGAACCCAAACCCGACAAAGGTCCTGTTCATATGTTTTTACACCGTAACGGTGCTTTCGTCTTGCTGCGATTGCAGGGCAGCGGTGAAGAGGCTGTGGCTGAGGGCGACCTCTTCGGGGGTCACGCAGCCTGCAAAACTCGAAGGCGGCTTGCCGTGTTCGAGCTCGTAGAGGAATGCCGCCCACATCTGGAGGATGGAGTCGGAGAAGCCTGCTTCAAAGATTCCACCAGTGAGCGACTTGTAGGCCATCTCGTGCCCCATATCGATCACCTGCCACGCCTGCTCGCCGCCGGTATATTCCAGTACTTCCAGCGTGTTGATCTGCTTGCTGCTCCAGCGGGCGGAAGTTTTGGTTCCGAGGATCTCAAGATACCAGGTGTTTTTATTGCCGGGTGAAATCCGCTGCGTCTTGATGGTCAGCGGAAAATCGTTCCCGTCTGCATCGGCTGCAGTGCAGAGCAGGGTAGCGTTGTCCCATGTTTCGCACTCGGCCATGCCGCCTTTGCCGTCCGGGCGTTCAGGGACAATGTTGGAGAGTATGGCGTGAACATCCTTAGGAAGCCATCCGGCGCGGAAGGGCATGTGGCAGGCGTGCATGCCGAGATCGCCCATGCAGCCATACTCGCCGTTGAATTTGAGAAGCCGCTTCCAATTGATCGGCTTGTTCACATCCATGTCACTGCAGTGCAGGAACCCGCTGTTGACTTCGATGATCCGCCCGAAGGCACCGGATTCTATCATGGTGCCGATGCGCTGCATGGCCGGGAAGAAGGGCGATTCGGAACTGCAGCGCACAAAGACATCGGGATGTTGTCTAATGCATTGGGAAATCTTGTCGTTGGCTTCCTTGTCGATCCCGAAGGGTTTTTCGCCCATCAGGTGTTTACCCGTCTCAATAGCCGCGCAGTAGAACTCCGCATGCAGGTTGTGGGGCACGGCGATGTAGACTGCGTCCACATCCGGGTTCGCCAGTAGTTCCGTGTAATCCTTGGTGACCTGCCGAACCGATGAAAAGTTGCCCTTAAACCACGCCGTCAACTTCTCGTTGGTATCGCATACCGCCACAATTTCGGGGCGGACATCCATATCATCGAGGTGACACCAACGCGCCGCTGCGCTG
>DAOUQA010000048.1 GCA_030625905.1 Kiritimatiellales bacterium
CAGAGACCTGCGCTATGGCGCGGGTTTGGGGCTCCGCTGGTTCACCGGCATTGGCCCGTTTCGTCTGGATGTTGCCTATCCGCTCAATCCGGATTCAACCCAGCGCGAGCGTGTGCAATTCTACATCAGCTTGGGGCAGGCGTTTTAAATGAAGAGTATTGAACAGGGAATGTCGAATTTAGAAGGGGTGAGCGGGCTTGTAGTTCCGGCTTCAGCCGGCCCGGTCGAGAAGCAATACGCAATACGTAGTACGCAATGAAGAAAACAAATTCAATAGCTTTGAAAATAATGCTGGGCATTCTACTGCTGCCTGTGCTGCTGCTGGCACTGCTCCAGACCCCGCCGGGCAAAACCCTGCTGGCCTCGACACTGCCCCGGATGCTGAGCAGCCCAGACAACCTTGACGTGAAGATCGGGAAAATAAGCGGGTGGATCCCCTCCGCCGTCCGGATCGACCGGCTTGAAATTGGCGATGCCGAGGGGGTGTGGTTGAGTGCCGACGAGTTGCACTGCCGCTGGATGGTTCGTGAGCTGTCCGACCATCGCATTCGGGTGGCGCGGCTCGGTGCAAAAACGATCGAACTGCACCGCTTTCCAAAAGCGGGGAAGTCCGATTCGGCAGCCTCCGCCGATCCGCGCGAATTCAAGCCCATGGAGGTTGTGCTGGATAATTTGGTGATCGGGCAACTGAAACTGGCCGAGGCCGTGGCAGGTATACCGCTGGAATACACCGTGCGCTCGGGCGGCATCCGGCTTCTCCCTTCCGGCCGCCTAACCGGCGAGCTGCGGGTGGATGGCGATGCCGAAGGAAGGGTTGAACTCGATGCATTGCTGGGGGTTCGACACGACAACCGCCTCACGATTTTGGCTGAGCTGGAGCGAATGGTGAATCCCGACTTTGGACTGGATCTTCTTTCGGGACATACGGAAGCCACGCTTACCCGTGCGGGGGTGCGCGGCTCGGTTTCGGCTTCGGTGCGCAAGGGTGATTTTGAAGGACAGCTATCCACCCAGCTGGAATTCTCCCAACAACAGTTGCGGTTCCCGCAGTTCGGGATCACGGCTGCGGGCTACTCCGCCGAGGGGAAGCTTTCAATGGATTTTTCCAAGGAAGCCATCGGTATCCTGATGGATGCCGGGATTGTGGATGCCGCCACCAATACGTATTCAATTCAGACCGCCGCGTCCGTCTCTAGCAGCAACGACCTTTGGGCGGTTGATTTCCAGTTGCTGGAAATCCAGTGCCTTGACGTGGTCAGGTTTTCACTGGCAGGAAAGCTTTCCCCTGCCCAAGTGGCGCTGGACGGATCGTTGGCGGAGTTTGATCTGAACGGGCTTCCAATCTTCGGAATCTCCAACTTTACCGGAAGGGTGGGCGGTGCGCTTTCGCTGGTAGGTTCGCTGGCGCATCCGGAGATCCAGGCCGAACTGGATGTGGTGCGGTTTTCATCTGTGCAGGATGCGCTCGACGAACTGCCGGAGCTTGATTTCCACGTCTCGACCACGCTGGCGGATGGCCAGTTCCGCGCCTCCTCGGTCATCACCAATTCAACAATCGGCCAAATGGCGGCCCATTTCCAGATGCCATGCGAATTCTCGCTCGATCCGTTCTGTTTCAAGCCTGCCGCCGATAATAGCCATGCCGACCTCAAAGCAGAGGTGGATTTTGGGATTCTCAACCAGCTCGCACTGTTCAACAACCAGCGGATCGACGGGCGGCTGAAGACCGAGCTGGCCTATGACGCTGGACTGTCTGGTTTTGTCCGGCTTGAGCAGGGGGCATATGAAAATTTTGATTGGGGCATTGTTGTACGCGAAATCGCGGTCGACCTTGCGGCCACGGACGAAGGGTTGCGGGTGAACAGCGCGACCGCAACAGATGGCGACGCCGGCCGAGTTGTGCTGGTCGGCAGTGTGGTGACGAACCAGTTGGCGCTGGCACTCGATCTGTCCCGTGCGGCAATCGTCAGGCGTGATGATGTGGAGGCCACTCTATCCGGCCATCTCGAGGTCGCGGGGCCGCTGACCTGTCCGGCGGTGGCGGGACGGCTGGAGGTCAACCGCGCGGATATCCTGCTCGATAATATTGCCCCCGCGCTTCCGCCGCTGCTGACGGACTACGATGCCTCGGTCAAAACCAACGTGGTCGAGGTGGTGGCGGAGAAATCGTCACTGCCTTTTGGCCTGGATCTGCAAGTGGACCTGGCCGATCAGGTCTTTGCGAATGCCTCGATGATCGATTCGGTGTGGGGCGGAAACCTGCAGGTGAAGGATGTGCCGGAGGGCATTTCGGTGCGCGGCGCGGTCGAACCGCGGCGCGGCTATGTTTCCTTCATAGGAAAGAAATTTAGGTTCACCAACGGGCAGATTGATATGGATGGTGCGGTGCCGGCGGTGCCCTCGATGAATCAGCTGACGGCGGAATACAGCCGGGGCGACTTTACGGCGCGGCTGATCCTTAACGGCAGGCTTGATAATCCGGACTTCCGGCTCGAATCCACGCCGGCGATGCCGGAGGACGAGGTGCTTTCGCATGTGCTGTTCGCGCGGGACACCTCGTCGATCACACCCTACCAGGCCTATCAGATTGCGGCGGCGGCACGGCAGCTTTCGGGCGGAATGAACGGCCCGGGCTTCATGTACCAAATGCGGCAGGCGGTGGGGATCGATACGCTCGAGTGGCGCGAAGGCGAGGCCGATGGCGATGCTTCGTCGGTGGCCGCGGGGAAATACCTTACATCGGCGCTTTACGTGGAGGTGAACCGGTCGCTCGACGCAAAGGGCGACATGGGCATGATGGCCGAATATGAAGTGACCAAGCACTTTTCCGTCGAAACCAGCACCGGTCCAAAAATGCGCCCCGGCATCGGCGTCAACTGGAAAAACGACTATTAGGTTGTGCCGGGTCGAACCCTTCGTTATTTCAGCGTGTTGAAGATGCGATCACCTGCATCGCCGAGGCCGGGGACGATGTATGCGTTTTCGTCGAGGCGGTCGTCGATGGCGCAGGTGAAGATGTCGATATCGGGGTGCGTGTCTGAAACCTTTTGGTCGTAACGAGTAATCCGGACGGTTACGTATTACTTGGCATATTCAACACATCGTGTTTCGCGAATCACCGTGACGCGAACGGTACCCGGTATCCTGACGTCCTTGCCGATTTGCTTGGCAATGTTTCGGGCGAGTAACAGGGTGCCGTGGTCGTTGAACTTTTCGGGCTCGACCATGATGCGGATTTCGCGTCCGGCCTGGACGGCGTAGCTACTCTTGACCCCTGCATATTGATTACAGATCTTCTCTATTTTTTGCATCCGTTCAATATAGAGGTCAGTGGTTTCCATACGCGCACCCGGCCGTGCGGCGGTCATGGCGTCGGCGGCATCGCACAGCACGGCATAGATGTTGGTTCGATCCATTTCCTCATGCTGGGCGCCGATGGCCTTATAGACCAAGGGGTCTTCGCCATATCTACGCAGCAGGGTTTCTCCGATGCTGGCGTGCCCTCCCTCGACCTCGTGGTCGAGTGCCTTGCCAATATCGTGGAAGATGCCGCAGCGCTTGGCGATTTTTGTGTCGAGACCCAGTTCGGAGGCCATCATGGAGATGAGGTGGGCGGCTTCAACGGAATGGTCGAGCACATTTTGCTTGTAGCTGGTGCGGAATTTCAGCTTGCCGAGAATCTGCACCAATTCGGGGGCGACACCAGTGATGCCGAGGCCGAAGAGAGCCTCCTCCCCGGCGCGGCGGATGGTGCCGTCGAGATCCTTGCGCACCCTTGCGACGGTTTCTTCGATGCGGGACGGGTGGATGCGGCCATCCTCGATCAAATCTGTGAGCGCAACGCGCGCCACCTCCCGGCGGATGGGGTCGAAGCTGGAAAGCACAACCAGTTCCGGGGTTTCATCAATTAGGACATTGACGCCGGTAACGGCCTCGAACGACTTAATGTTGCGGCCTTCTTTTCCGATAATCCGCCCCTTGATGTCATCGCTTTCGAGGGGGACATTGCTGGTTGTAATGTCGCAGACCGTATCTGCGGCATAGCGCTGGATGGCGGCGGCAATAATTTCCCGGGCGGTCTTTTCCGCGTCTTGCTTGGCATCCTTCTGGGCATGTCGAATCAGTCCGCTGGCTTCGGCCTTCAGTTCGTCCTCCATGCGATCCATGATGATTTTACGGGCATCGTCCTGAGATAAATTGGCGGTGTCTTCAATCCGATGGGTTTCTTTCTGGATAAGGTCTTCGAGATTGGACTTTTTCTCTTTGAGGGCATCCTTCTGATCCTGAACCTTGGTAAGCCGGCCGGTGAGTTTCAGCTCCTTGCTGCTGAGCATCTCCAATTTTGCGGAAAGGTTCTTTTCCCGTTCAACGATGCGTTTTTCCAGATCGAGGATATCCTTGCGCTGGGATGAGAGATCCTGTTCGGATTTTTCCCGGGCGCGGAGCACGGCATCCTTGGCTTGCACCTTCGCTTCCCGGCGCATCATGTCGGACTCTTTTTGGGCACCATTCAGAATGGCCTTGCTCTGCTTGCTTGCCGCTATGGCATTGGTTCTGGTGATGTATGCGTGGAAAAAGAAACCCAGCACAATAAAGGCGATGTTGATTATAAGGACTTGTCCTGTAAACATTTCTTCCACGGTGAACCTCCTTTTCTTTGACAGACCGTTTCCCGTAGAAAACCCGAAGCAATACAGACGCAACATCTGGGCGAAACGATCTCTTTATTTGATTGTTAACCCACGGATTCTATACTGCGGTATCATGCTTTGTCTAACACTCATTGTAAAACACTCATAATTTCTGTTTCGGTCACAAGGACATCCACGGGCTTGTCGTGCTGTTCAAGGGGGATGGCGGGAAGAACCTGGAAGTCGAATGCGACGGCGGAAGAAGCGCCGGAAAACCCCTCCAGCAGGCGATCATAATAGCCGCCGCCACGACCCAGGCGGTTTCCCTTCCGGTCGAAAGCCACCCCAGGCACGACAACCAGATCGATGTTTCCCATGGGAAAGAGGGCGGGGGACAAAGGCTCCCGGATGCCGTAATGACCGGTAAAACACTCGGTCTCCAGCGTGATTTCGGCCATTTCGTAGAGCTTCTCTTTTGTGTTAAAAACGGGAATACAGGTGCGTTTTCCGAGTTCCCGGCATTTTTGGAAAAGCGAGTCAAGATTCACCTCTCCGGCAATAGCCATGTAGAGCGCAACGGTTTCCGCCGATTGGAAGACGTCCATGGAAAGAAGGGTTTCCACAACCCGTGCGCTTGCAGTTTCCAGCCATTGGGCATCCAGCGCCTTGCGCTGGGTCTCGATTTCACGGCGTATCTGCTGCTTGGATGTTATTTCCTTCGACATTCAGGATTCCTTGTTCGGCGTTCTGCGGTTCCGAAGGCTGTTCCAGTATTCGATGCGTTTGCGGATGGTGGCCTCGTAGCCTTGGTCGCTTGGATCGTAGTAGATCTTGTCGGTCGGGACATATTCCTGATCGACAAAGTGGTCTTCGCCGTTGTGGGCGTACGCATAGCTGGTACTGCCCTTGCCGGGCTTGGGGCCGCTTTGAAGATGTTTTGGCACGGGCAGGGTGCGCCCCTTTTTTACATCGGCCAAAGCGGCATCGACCGCAAGGTAGGCGGCGTTGCTCTTCGGTGCGCACGCGAGGTAGGTCGTGGCTTGCGAGAGCGTGATGCGCCCCTCCGGCATTCCGATAAACTCGACCGCCTGCATCGCCGAAACGGCCAGCGTCAAGCCGCGCGGGTCGGCGTTGCCGATATCTTCCGAGGCGAGGATCACCAGCCGCCGCGCGATGAAGCGCGGGTCTTCGCCGGCATAGAGCATCTTGGCCAGCCAATAGACTGCCGCGTTTGGATCCGAGCCGCGCACACTTTTGATGAAGGCCGAAATGGTGTCGTAGTGCTCGTCCTCGTCGTGGTCGTAGACCACCGCCTTCTTCTGCACCGACTCCTCGATCTCGTGCTTGGTCAAGCGCACCATGCCATCGTCCTGCGGCGGGGTGGTGAGCGCGGCGATCTCCAGTGCGTTAAGTGCGCGGCGGGCATCGCCTTCGCAGGCCGCCGACAAATGCGCCAGCCCATCGTCCGAGGCGGCAACCAGCCCGTTCAGTCCGGTCGGTGCGGCGAGGGCACGCTTCAGCACCTTGACCACCGAGTCTTCATCCAAGGGTTGGAGCTGGAAAATCTGCGATCGCGAGTTGAGTGGGGTATTGATGAAAAAGAAGGGGTTGTGCGTCGTTGCGCCGATCAGGATAATATCGCCGTTTTCCACGTAGGGTAGTAGCACATCCTGCTGCGCTTTGTTGAAGCGGTGGATCTCATCGATGAACAGGATCGTCTCCTGGCCGTTCATCTTTTTCCGGTGGGCGGCCGCTTCGAGCAGCTTGCGCAGAATCGCCACGTTGGCCAATACGCCGCTGGTTCGTTCAAAACGGCGGTTCGTGGTGGTGGCGATCACCTCCGCCAGCGTGGTTTTTCCGCAACCCGGCGGGCCGTAGAGGATAATGCTGCTGATGCGGTCGGCCTCGATGGCACGGCGCAACAGCTTGTCGGCTCCGAGGATGTGGTCTTGCCCAACGATCTCATCGAGTGTCTGCGGACGCATCCGCGCCGCCAGCGGTGCGGTTCCCGCCCCGGCCTTGGGCTTCGCGGCTTCGGATTGTCCGTTGAAAAGATCCATGCTCGATAAGATAGCGGGCTTCGGGGGAAAATTGAATCCCGAATCGGCACCGAGGTGCAAAAAAAATGAAGCTAGGAGAAGGAACCCCGCGTTGGCCGTTGTAGGCAATCCTCTATCACCGTGTGATAGATGTGGGCGCGAATCAAACCGGTTTCCGGAACCCTCCCTTTTTCAAGGGCATGCAGGTACCGATCCGAAGCTAAGCTCCCTTTTAATAATCAATGGGTAAGAGAAATACGCCTATTTACTCGAACCACGTAGGGCCTTGTTCCTTCTCTTAACTTCCCTAGTAGACTATCGCTTTTATTTGGAAAACACGATCAAAAAAGAACGGATCGGGACATTTCTTTAAGATGGGATTTGCTAATCATCCATCACTGGGGTAGCTTACAATCGTGGGTTGTTTGAGAAAAATTCTGTTGGCAAAGGATCGCCCGGGGATCCAGTTCCTGAAGTATTCCATATGTGGCGGAACCGCGATGGCCGTCGACATGATCACCTTCTTCCTTGTGGCTTGGCTGCTCTTTCCCGCGTTGACTGAAAACGATGTTTTGGTGCGCCTGTTTAACATAAAGGTCGCGACGGTTCCGGAGCATGTGCGCACCATTAATTTTTGTATCGGAAACGGGATCGCCTTCATGCTGTCCAACCTCACCGCCTACATTCTGAACGTATTGTTTGTGTTCAAGGCCGGCAGGCATAGCCGTCGGAAAGAGGTCGGGTTGTTCTATCTCGTGTCGGCGATCAGTGTCGGGATCGGGGTGGGGATCGGCGCGGTGCTCATCCAGGGATTCGGCTTGTCGACCACCTTTTCCTATGTCGCCAAGGCCATCTCAACCATGCTCATCAACTATACCGCCCGCAAATACATCATCTTCCACGGCTGAGAGGAATCGGTGCTTTTCAAGATTGAGGTTCCCCTGTAGGTCGCACCACACACCCGCACCGCCGATCATTCCGCCGCCCGCCCGATGGGGCATCGGACCTACATGTTCCGCACCGTTGTAGGCCGGGACCCCACACCTATCTATTATACACATAGTCGTCCCCTCGAAGCGGAGCGGAGAGGGTTCCGGTTCGCTCAGGTATTCTCTCCGCTCCGCTTTGAGAACACTACAAAGAGGCCATCTTCTCATATGCGTATAATAGATAGGTCCCCGACCTGGCGCGCGTACGCACAGCACGGCGCACCGCGCCCGCAATTATTTTTCAACAACCCGGTTTTGCCGGGGAGGAATGCTTGACAGGGTGCCACCTTATCTATAGAAGAGCCCGCTTAGTTAACACATGGACGTGCTGTTTCCAGCACGGTTCCCTTTTTCTTCACTCCACCGGCGGCGAGTAGAAAAATTATTTATTCGCCGGGCCGTGCACTGCGCGGCAGTTATTCGTGAAGGGTTATTAGTTAATGGTGCAATGCCTTGGTTGGCAGAGTGCGCCCCTAATAACCAATAACAAATAACGATTAACTCAAATTAGGAAAACAAATGAAGAAAGAAAACGACCTCAACGGCGTCTTCGGACAGCTGTTGCCGGAGCTCGGCCGTGCCGTGTCCGAAGCGGGCTACCACACACCATCACCCATTCAGGAACAATCCATCCCGTCGCTGCTCAAGGGGCGCGATATGATCGGTTGCGCGCAGACCGGAACCGGTAAGACCGCCGCGTTTGCATTGCCGATTCTCCAGTATTTGGCACTGGGTAAAAAACAACCTGTGTCCGGGAAGCCGCGCGTGCTCATCCTTGCGCCTACCCGTGAGCTGGCCGCGCAGATCGGCGACAGCATGGCCAAGTATGGCACGCACACCAAAACCACGCACTCCGTCATCTTTGGCGGGGTGGGGCAGAATCCGCAGGTCAAGGCCGTGCGACGCGGCGTGCATGTGCTCGTGGCTACGCCGGGCCGCTTGATTGACCTGATGAACCAGGGGCACGTCAACCTCTCCGGGGTCGAAATCTTCGTGCTCGACGAAGCCGACCGCATGCTCGACATGGGCTTCATCCACGACATCAAGAAGGTTATCGCCAAGCTGCCCAAGAAGCGGCAGTCGCTCTTCTATTCCGCAACCATGGAAGGAAAGGTGGTCGAATTGGCACGCACGCTGGTGCACGATCCGGCATATGTCACCATTGCCCCCGAAAATCCCGCCGTCGAGCGCATCGTCCAAAAGGTCATGTTTGTCGATAAAAAGCACAAGGACGAGTTGATCGTCAACCTGATGAGCAACAAGAAGCTCGATCGGGTGATTGTCTTTACGCAGATGAAGCATGTGGCCAACAAGGTGGCGCGCAAGCTCGAAGGGGCGGGGATTACGGCCGCCGCCATCCACGGCAACAAGAGCCAAACCGCCCGCACCAATGCGCTCGCCGACTTTAAGGCTGGCAGGGTGCGTGCGCTTGTGGCTACCGATATCGCCGCACGCGGAATCGATGTCGACGGCATCTCGCATGTCATCAACTATGATATGCCGGTGGAGCCGGAGACCTATGTCCACCGCATTGGCCGGACGGCCCGCGCCGGGGCGGATGGCGATTCCATTTCGCTCTGCTGCGCGCAGGAGCGCGACTATCTCCGCGCCATTGAACGGCTGATCCGTACTACTATCCCGGTCGATCTCAAGCATGTGCTCCATTGCGAAAAGTCGATGAATGCCACCGGAGACGATGCCAAGCCGGGTCCGAAGGTTCGGCAAAACCGAGGCAAGGTAACCGTCGGTGCCGACGGTCGCGAGAAGCAAAGCCGTGGTGGCGGAAAGCGCCCGCCGCGCCTCCGCAGCCGTCGGAACCAAGGACGGCGCTAATGGCCGAAATCGGGAAAATGAACACCTTGCAGGTGCTTCGCTCGTCAGATTTCGGATTGTTCCTCGATGGCGGAAAACTGGGTGATGTGCTCCTGCCCAACCGTTATGTTTCCGGGAACTTGAAACCCGGCGAGAACGTCGAAGTTTTCGTCATGCTCGATTCCGAAGACCGGCTTACGGCGACGACGCAAAAGCCGTATGCCATGGTCGATGAGTTTGCGAACCTGCGCGTGGTCTCCGTTACGGGGATTGGCGCATTCCTCGAATGGGGAATGCCGAAGGATCTTCTTGTGCCGTTCCGCGAGCAGAAGATCAAGATGTGCGAGGGGCAGTCATACATGGTGCGCATCTATCTCGATCATGCCAGCAACCGTCTGGCTGCCTCCTCGAAACTCGACAAGTTTCTCGATAAGACCGTAGTTGCTTATGAAGCCACTGAAAAAGTGGATCTGCTCATCTGCGCTAAAACCGACCTCGGCTACAAGGCGATCATCAACGGTGCCCACTGGGGTGTAATTTTCCACAACGAGGTTTTCCAGCCCTTGGAGCGTGGTCAGCGAATGGAAGGCTTTATCAAGCAAGTCCGCGACGACGGTAAGATTGATCTTTGCCTCCATAAGCCCGGCTACGAAAAGGTAACGGATCTTACTGAAGTGATTCTGAACCATATCAAGCAGCAAGGCGGCTTCATGCCCATCACCGGAAAGAGTTCGCCGGGGGAGATCCATGCCCTGTTTGGTGTAAGCAAGAAAACCTACAAGCAGGCCATCGGCGCACTTTACAAAAAACGTCTGATTGAATTTACGGACAACGGAACAAAACTTGTGCAATGAATCTTGGAATGGTGTGGCGCGGGCTTCCCGTCTGCGGGAGCGCGCTCCATCGGAATGGAAACCCGCACCACACCACACCACACACAGGCAGGAAAATCATGGGTAGCTTCGACGATTTGGATATTGTTTTCTCAACCGAGAAGGGGCGGATTCGCCCTGAAAAGAAAAAGCCATCTATACCGAAGAGCGACGGCATTGTTCGCGTCGGGCGCGAAACCAAGGGTCGCAAGGGAAAGGGCATGACGGTTGTCACCGGTGTGCCGCTCCATCCCGAAGGGCTCCGGGATCTCGCCAAGAAGCTCAAGCAAAAATGCGGAACCGGCGGAACACTGAAGGACGGAAGAATTGAAATCCAAGGCGACCACCGCGAGCTTCTCGTGGCCGAGCTACAGGCAATGGGGCATACCGTCAAGCGTTCAGGTGGCTAGGGTGTTTTTGGGAAAACGGGCAGGATGCCCGTTCTACGTTCGAGGCCACGACATTTCTGGAAATACTATAGCCGCTCGATAGCCGCGAAGATATTTTTTGCGCAGTCGACTTTGCCGATGCAACCCCACTCGTCGAAGTGCTCTGCCTGTCGTGAAAGGAAACTAAACGTTCCATTTTCCGCGCCGAGGGAGGAGGGGGTGTTGAGGACGATGCCATCGAGGTTTTTGGTTTCGAGCTTGCGGTGCGCGTTGGCTTCACCTTCGGTGGTTTGCAGTGCAAAGCCGATGGCGATCTGGCCTAGTGGTTTGTCGGCGCACAGTATTTTGGCAATGTCCGGGGTGGGTCGGAGGTGCAGTGAAATCCCATCGGTGGACTTGGCCAGCTTTTCGGCCAGCTTTTCAATCGGCGCATAGTCGGCGACGGCGGCGGCGAAAATGATGACGTCTGCTTTTTCGGAAAGTTCCTGCGCCACCGCGAGCATTTCCTCTGCACTGGTTACCTTGTGGATATGGCCGGCATCAATATCCGGGAGATTCGCATGGGCCACGGGGCCGGTAACGAATTCGATATCGTACCCTCGCTCGGAGGCTTCTTCGGCAAGGGCTTTTCCCATCTTGCCGCTGCTGGCGTTGCCGACGAAACGCACAGGATCAATATATTCGTGCGTCGGGCCGGATAGAATGAGGATTTTTCTTCGCATCGCGGGTTTTTTCATCCACAGATTTCGCAGATTAATTGGATTAAAAATCTGTGCGCATCTGTGTAATCTGTAGATATATTTTTTCTTGCGTCTGCACCGGACGGTTTCTTTCGCGGTTAATCCTAGAATACGGAGCTGAGAATAATCTGGGCAATGGCGCTGGAGGCGCTCATGCGGCCGTAGCCACTGGTGCCGCAGGCAAGCCGTCCTTTTTCGGGACCAACCTGGTGCCATCCCATTTTGAGCAGCTTCTCGGCATTTTCACGGACAATCGGTTGTCCCCACATTTGCTCGTTCATGGCCGGGCAGAAGATGCGTTTGCAGTCGGGCTTGAGCGAGAGCGCGCTGCAGCAGACGATGTCGTCGCCGAAGCCGTGAGCCAGTTTTGCAATCGAATCGGCCGTGGCGGGTGCGACGACAAAGGCGTTGGCTTCGGTGGCCGGGTAGAGGTGTGGATAAATTACATCCATTTCCCCCGTGTTGTTATCGGGGAAGAGGGAGGTGAGCACCTTTTGCCGGGTAAGGGCCGCGAAGGTGAGCGGGGCAACGAACCGCGTCGCCGTCTCAGTCATTATAACGCGCACATCGACGTTGGCCTTGACAAGCTGGCTGGCGATATCCGCTGTCTTGTAGGCGGCAATGCCGCCTGTGATGCCGATCAGTACCTTGGGTTTCATGTCGCTGTGCTCCCTTTTCGGTTGTTGAGCTGTTGGGTTGCTGATTGTTCGGGAGTACTTCCTTGACAACC
Source organism: Kiritimatiellales bacterium (assembly GCA_030625905.1). GTDB lineage: Bacteria > Verrucomicrobiota > Kiritimatiellia > Kiritimatiellales > Pontiellaceae > Pontiella. The sequence goes on from DAOUQA010000048.1 coordinate 12,203, forward strand.
AGCAACCCAATAACCAATCAACTGAACTAAACCTCCATGATTTCTTTTTCCTTGGCGGCGAGCAAATCGTCCATTTTCTTAATGTGCTCGTCGGTGGATTTCTGAACATCTTCCAGTGCTGAATCGCGCTCGTCTTCGGTGATGTCACCACTCT
>DAOUQA010000063.1 GCA_030625905.1 Kiritimatiellales bacterium
CGAACAGGGCCGCTGTCTGCGACAGCCCGTTTATTCCAGATCCCACTCTCTACCCCTCTGACTGACTCTAATGAAATGGGTGGTAAAGAATCTTTCCTTGCCGTCCGGCTCATCGGTTGGCAGAGAAGTCTTATAGAACCAGTCGCCTGATTCCATCTTTCAATTTGAGCACATTAAAGTTTATCAGCAACCCAACCTTGCAGTCTGTCAATTTCATATAGGTTATCAGTTGGGCCTCATGGATCGGAGCCAGTTCCTTGACGACCTTTAATTCAACAATCACTTTTCCCTCGACAATCAGATCGAGCGCAAACTCATCATCCAGCACCAAATCCTTGTACTTCAAGTCCAGTCGAACCTGCCGTCTGACTTCAATGCCCTGCAAAGCCAGCTCATGCGCAAGGCTTTTTTCATAGATGCTTTCGATCAGGCCCGGCCCCCAGTAGCTATGCACCTCCATCGCTGCACCAATAATCTTTTCCGTCAAGGCTCGTTCAGCACCCATAATTCATCTCCTTTATTTTTACCACCCGTTCGCGTTGCTCACTAGAGGACACAGAGGAAGCCAGAGAAAGCCAGAGAAAGCCAGAGGGAGAGAATAAACGAAAGCGATTGAATGGGGAGAACAAAAAAGAAAACGGGTTTACTTTTTTGCACTACCCATCCAATCAGACCCTGTACGAACAGGGTCGCTGTTCACAAACAGCATCGTTTATCTTTTACTCTCTACCCCTCTGACTCCTCTCTAGAGCAACGGGTGGTAGAGAATCTTTCATTGCCGTCTGTAACGCAGGGGTCCGGTCTTCGCCAAAGGGGGCCAGGGGTCCCGCCTTCGCCAAAGGCTATTCTAAAGCATCAATTTCATCCCTGAATTTACGAAAGTCGCCCAGTCGATTCTTGGCAAGGTCGAACAGGATGGCCGGATCGATCTCCTCATACTGGTGAACGATCAGATTACGAAAGCGGGTGATGTCTACATAGGGCTGTTCGGACTGGATCACTTTCAACCGAACCAAAGACTCCATCGCCTCGGCGGCAGTGGCTGCCGGGCCGGCTTTTTCGAGAGCCAGAATCCGCTCTGCTATATCAATCAGGATCTCCGCAGAAACCTGAAGTGCGCGCTCGGCCATGGATCGAAGAATCCAGCTCTCTTCGAATTCGCCAAACGAAACATCCTGCAAGCTCTCACCCAGCTTCAGGATCTGCGTGTCCAGCAGTGCCAGTTTGCGATGAACAATCCCGTTATATTTCATTTGGATTCTCCAAATCTCGTTAAATCACGGCAAAGCCGCTCGTTGAACCCGTTAAAACGCTACGCTCGTATAAATCGTTAATCGTTGGATCTTCCATCTTCATTCCGCGGCAAAACAAGCCCGGCGATAGCGTCGTTGCTTTTCATAGTCGAACATCTGGCTTTCGTATTCCCGACAGGTCACCGAGAAGAACCCAGCATACTGTTCCATGTCGCGCGTAAACAGAAGCTTTCCCTTCAATGCCTCGAAACGATAAACCGGCTCGGTGTCGTTCAGGATGCCGACATCGCACCGCACATCCGGCACCACACTGCGGACGACATCCATGGCCTTTCCGTAGAACCCGTACGATGGCTTTTCATAGAGATAAAAAGCCAGATCGAGATCGGAATAGGCCTTCACGGTGCCGGAGACCGACGATCCCATCAAAAAGCAGAAAACCACCTCGGGGAGCTGCTCTTCCAAAATAGAAGCCAATTGCTCCGAGTCAAAATGTACCGGAACAAAGTTTTCTGCTAAATGTTTTCTTGAGAGGCCCATGAATTCAAGATACTGCGACGTTTCAATTAGTCAACGCAAGATAGGGGTCTACATTCCATTACAGGGTGCTTGGTCAGGGGTCAGCCTGTGAATTTTAGAATCGGGGTAACTAGCTCATTAGAAATTTGGAATCCAGATACTTTTAGTTGGTTTACCACACCCGACAAATCCAGAAGGTGTCCTTTTTTATACGCAGCCAGCAAAACCCCCAACAGATGCGGCCTACGTCCATTTCCAAGGAAGAGTCCGGGACGATGAAGCGCCAACCAAACTGCGGATGGCCTGTGCCGTGGGATGGCCGATTCCGTCCACCTCGGCCAGTTCGTCTTCGTTTGCACGCATGACCGCCTCAATGCAGCCAAAGTGATCCATCAATGCCGCCGCGCGTTTTTTCCCGATGCCGGGCAACCCTTGGAGGACGTATAGTCGGCGGGCACGCCTCCCTTTTGGACGGTATCCGAACCGCTGCACGCCGCCTTGTGCGAAACGAACCCCCTGCCCAACGGTGTAGCGCATTACCCGCACCGTCTCCTCTGGATCCAGCGAACGCAGGACGGGCAACCCGAAAAAGACCCCCAGCGTGACCAGCGCGCCTTGGATCGACTCGCGGCCAACACCGCTTCTTTCCGCATCGGTAGAGCGTCCCTCCAGGATATAGACGGGATGGGCATCGGTTTTCATCAGAGCCAACGCCTGTTTGAAGAGGCGCCCATCCACTAGGGAAATGGACAAGTCCTGAATCGTCTTCCGCTCAAACACCCATTGATCGTCGACCCAAAAATCGCCGCAACCAAGCTGCCCGACCGAAATCCGGTCCTCCTCCGAAAACAGCGAACGGAAGAGTTCCGGTTCGCGGTGGTCGATGACGACGTTCATTCCTTCTTTTTCTTAATCGTATGCTTGAACTTTAGGACTGCAAAATTCAGCTCAATCGTTGTTTCCGTTCCATTTGTTTCCAAACCCTCATCTAAAACTTCGGCGATTATCTCTCCACTTCGTTGCATGAGTCCTGTTTGCTCCGAATCGTCCTTTACAACTGACAACGCCTTGACCGTGCGAGCCAGCTCCCTGATTTTGGAAAACGTTTCGATGATCATCAGGGTCGTCATGGTCGCCTGCTTGCTTTTTAGAATCGTCGCAAGCATGTACAGTCCTTTTTCAGTAAACGCCTTCGGCAGATAGGGTGAAAACTTCAAGGCATCAAGGTGGTCAAAAAATTTGACCACCTCTGTTTTCTCCTCCTTCGAAAGCTCGAAAACGTACCCCTCAGGGAATTTATCAACATTATTAGAGACAGCTTGATTCACTTCTTTTGTCTCAACGCCATAAATTTTAGCCACATCGCAATCAATGATAACGGATCGATCTCTCAGCACCACAATCACATCTTGAATATCTTCGAGCCGTACTACATTCACAATCCGACCTCTTCAGCCCTCCCGAAAAGCCATTGCAATGCAATGGCTGCTTTTCTTGCGTCCATGGCCCAGCTCTCCTTTTGCTATTGGACAATGGCGCGATAGAAGCCGGCGCTATTGATTGCTTCAACCTCCCAGGTTGTATTGGTTGTGAAGGGAGCCGACAGCGTATTCCAATCGTTGGAGGCGAGATTATCGCAGCTTTGCAAAACAAAGTTGGCGCTGCTGGCCCCATCGAAAGCGGCAGACACGGACAGCGTTCCACTCGACACATCGATTGCAAGCGCTGGAACAACCCCGCCCGAAAGCTCGACAACGGTTCCATGAACCACCAGATCCTCGTCGGTCAAATTGCGAATGTAGGTTGCCCCGCTTCCCGACGTGCTGTCCCAGCCATACAGACGGAAGGAGACCGTACCCGTCAGGTTTTGGTATTTGGCAGCGCTCAGATCGATGGGTGCGCCAAATCCGGATGAATCGGTATCGAAGCCACCGGTCGCATTTACCGGATAGGCGGATGCGATCTCTTGCCCGGCGGTGAATCCATCGACGCTTGTCATCAGCACAACATTGGAACAGCCTGTACCGGTGGCCTGACCTTTCATTTCGATGGAATCGAGGTTTAGTTTGTACCCCCCTGCAATCACCAGCGAAAATTCCATGTAGTGGCCGCTTGCAATCGCTCCGGCCAACGAGTTGGTTCCATCGTCGAGTGAAATCTTGAATCCGTATTGATTTACCGAAGTACTGGGGTTGACTCCATCACCCAGGGTTAGCTGGGCGGAAACGCCCGCCGTTTCACTTGTTGTTGCCATGAAGGTATAAGGTGGAATATTTGTTTCCAGCCCCGCACCAATATCCAGCTCAACCCCGCTCACATCCCATCCAGCGACAACATCTGCACGAACTCCACCAACCACTGCAAGCATCCCGACCACCAACAATTCCTTCTTCATCCTGACCTCCTTTTATTGATTAACTACCAAACGATGCCGGCAGAGTATTCAACAAAGGGGACCATGTGAAAACATTTTCTTATTTTATTTTTAGTATTTTATACTAATGGTGGTGTTTTTTGCTGTTTCTTTCCTTTTTTAGGATGGGACGGATAAAGCACATTAAGAACTGTCGTGGCCGGAAAAGGTGTAGGGCGGGTTCCATGAGCCCGCCTCCGCGATCAAGGATCACGGCTACAGTTTTTCAAAACTGCTCTAAAAAATGCGTCAACCAAGAAATAGGCATCCCCCTTCGCACAGCTACGGCACGACACACTAGGCACTAAGCGCAACGGGACAGGAAATCCCTGTATGCGATCTCTATCCCCTCTTTCATGGAAACCACGGGAGCCCAGCCCAACTTCCGCAGCTTGGAGGAGTCCAGCAGCTTGCGGGGCGTGCCGTCGGGCTTGGAGGTATCCCACTCGATTCCACCCTCGAATCCGACGACCTTCTTGACGGTCTCGGCCAGCTCCTTGATGGCGAGCTCCCTCCCGGAACCGACGTTGACGTGCGACTGCACGGTGCCGGTTTCATCCTCGAAGGCGACATCGTCGTAGTCAATGTTTTCGAGCAGGAAGACGCAGGCCTCGGCAAGATCATCGCTGTAGAGAAATTCGCGCAACGGTGATCCACTGCCCCAGCAGGTGAGGCAGACGCCTTGCGTCCCTGTTGTGGAATGTGGAAGGTTGGATGTAGAAGGTGTGATGCCGGATTTTTCCAGCCATTGGAGAAGAACGTCTTTGTGGGATGTGGAATGTGGGATGTCGGATGAACAGGATCCTCCTACCTCCGACATCCCACCTTCAACAAAGCGAGCCTCAGCCTCAAAGACGCGTTCCAACTCTTCCCAATCTTCATTCATAAGTGCCTTAGCAAGGTGAAATCGCCGGATGAATGCCGGTAGCACGTGTGAGTTTTCGGGATGGTAGTTGTCGCCCGGCCCATACATATTGGTCGGCATGGCGGAAATAAAGTTGGTGCCATATTGACGGTTGTAGGCATCGCACAAACGAATACCGGCAATCTTGGCAATGGCATACGGCTCGTTGGTTGGCTCCAGCGGACCGGTCAGCAGGTGCTCCTCGAGCATCGGTTGCGGTGCCAGCTTGGGATAGATGCAACTGGAACCAAGAAACAGTAGCTTCTTCACGCCATGCTTGTAGGCCGCATGGATCACGTTGGCCTCGATCATCAGGTTTTCATAGATAAACTGCGCGCGGTAGGTGCTATTGGCTACAATGCCACCCACCTTGGCAGCGACGAGCACCACGTATTCCGGTTTCTCGGCCGTAAAGAAATCATCGACCGCCTGCTGGTTGATCAGATCCAGCTCATCGATCGATTTGCCGATCAGGTTGGTGTATCCGTGCCGCTCCAGCGCGCGCCAGATTCCGCCACCGACGAGGCCGAGGTGGCCCGCGACGTAGATCCGCGCGTCGCGCGGCAGGCGCGGAGCGCCTGAGGTTGTTGAGTGCTGGTTGCTGGTTGTTGAGGTCATGGTAAAGTTCCTTGTTGTTAAGTTGTTGGGTTGTTGGTATTGGACGTTCCAACCTACTCTTTGGGTACACCATCGGAGGCACACCGCTTGAGATAGGAGATGTAGCCGTTCAATACTTTCCAAGCATTTTCCAGCAGTGCTCTGAGTAATGCATACTCTTCCTCTGCCAAATACTCATCGTCCAGCGCGACAATTAGGTGATCCAGTGTCTCTGTCAGCGAACCGCGCGCTATTCTGCAAAACTGGATGTTTTCCTGATGGTGATGGCGACCGTATCCTTCGGCAATATTCGCAGTGACTGAACGCGAAGAACGAATGGTTTGATCTTTCAGCCGATATTCTTCTTCACGCGGAAGGGTCTTACAGAACTTTGACACCTCCTTGCGGAGTTGCCTTGCCAGCTTGTAGCACTCCAACTCTTCAAACGTGTTCATTACAGCACTTCCAGTCTTGGTTGTTAGGTTGATGAGTTGCCATGTTGCTTGGTTGCTGGTGGTTCCTTTATCAATCAACTATTAACTCTCGCGGCTACGCCGCCCCCCCTAAGAACCATCAACAAAACAACCAACAACTAAAAGCCTACCTCGTAGGCCGGATTATCGAGAAGCCGCAAATCCCCGTCGGCCATGATCTGAACGAGTTCCTCGAACTTGACTTGCGGCTCCCATCCGAGTTGGCGCTTGGCCTTGGCCGGATCGCCGAGGAGCTGCTCGACTTCGCACGGACGGTAATAACGCTTGTCCATACGAACAACGACATCGCCTGTGGACTTGTTCTTGCCAACCTCGTCGACGTCCTCGCCCTCCCACTCGATTTCAATGCCGAGATGGCCGAAGGATTTCTCGATGAATTCGCGGACGGTGTGCATTTCGTTGGTGGCAACGACATAGTCGTCGGGTGCGTCCTGCTGGAGCATCATCCACATCATCTCGACATAGTCGGGCGCATAGCCCCAGTCGCGGTAGGCATTAATGTTGCCCATGTAGAGACACTCCTGCAGACCGCGTGAGATGCGGGCGACGGCCATGGTAATCTTGCGGGTAACGAAGGTTTCGCCGCGGCGCGGGGATTCGTGGTTGAACAAAATGCCATTGCTGGCATGCAGCCCGTAGGACTCGCGGTAATTCTTGACGATCCAGAAGCCATACAGTTTGGCGACCGCATAGGGCGAGCGAGGGTAGAACGGCGTAGTCTCGCTCTGCGGAACCTCCATCACCTTGCCGTACAGCTCGGAGGTGGACGCCTGATAAAAGCGCGCATCGATGCCGGACTCGCGGATGGCATCCAACAGACGGAGCACGCCGAGGGCATCGGCGTCGGCCGTGTATTCCGGCACCTCGAACGAAACCTGCACGTGCGACTGCGCCGCCAGGTTGTAGATTTCCGAAGGCTGGATCTTCTCGATCAAGCGGTTCAGATTGCTGGAGTCCGTCAGGTCGCCATAGTGGAGAATCATCTTGGCATCGCCCTCGTGCCGATCCTGATAGAGGTGGTCGATGCGGTGGGTATTGAATGTGCTCGCCCGGCGGATGATGCCGTGAACCTCGTAGCCCTTTCTCATTAGCAGCTCCGTCAAGTAGGAGCCATCCTGTCCGGTAATCCCGGTAATCAATGCTTTTTTCATGGTTCTAGTCCTTGGTTCCTAGTGCTTGGTTCTTAGTGCTTGGTGCTTGGTGCTTAGTGCTTGGTGCTTAGTGCTTGGTGCTTGGTGCTTGGTGCTTGGTTCGCTTCGATTTCAGATACTTAATGAAGCCACCCACCAAACTTCTGGCTTCGTGGGCAAGTGTGTAGGTGTCATCAAACTCTGGCGGTGTGATGTAGATATTGTCCAATGCGACATAGAGGCAACTCATTACTTCGGTTGCCGACCGCTGGGCATATCCAAGAAACCGAATAAACTCCGCCTCGCTCCCCCCGTCAAAACCTTCGGCAACGTTGTTCATAATCGACACCGATGCACGGGTAATTTGATCTTTCAGCCCATAATCTTTTGAAAACTCTGATCCACGCGTCAATGTATACACACATCGCGTCAGCTCACGCCCTTTCTTCCACCCATCAATATCCTCAAACCGCTCAATCTTCATACAGACCTTTCTCTCTAAGCACTAGGCACCAAGGGCTAAGAACCAAGAACCAAGCACCAAGCACTAGGCACCAAGCACCAAGAACCAAGCACCAAGCACCAATGCCCTATTCCACCGTCACGGATTTCGCGAGGTTGCGGGGTTGGTCGATCTCGCAGCCGCGGGCGGCGGCAATGTGATAGGCCAATAATTGCAAGGCCACCGCCGTCGGAATCGGCGCAATGCAGGGCGGGCAGTCCGGAATCACGATCATATCGTCGAATCCATCGGCCACACCTTCGTCGCCTTCGCTAACCACAGTAATCACCGGAGCCTTGCGCGCCTTGCACTCTTCGGCATTGCCCAACGTCTTGTCCTTGCCGGGGATGTTGTTCAACAACGCCACGACCGGGGTATTTTCCGACAACAAGGCGATGGGGCCGTGCTTCAGTTCGGCGGCGTGGTAGCCCTCCGCATGGATGTAGCTGATTTCCTTCAGCTTGAGTGCCCCTTCGAGCGCAACCGGGAAGAGATAACCGCGCCCGATAAAGAAGGCATTTTCATGGTCGGCATACTTTTGCGCCACGGCTTTGATCGCCTCGTTTTCCCCCAGCACCTTTTCCACCAAGTCGGGAAGCCGTTCGATCCAGCGGGATAATTTCTCGCCTTCGTGCCGGGGCAGTCGGCGGGTGCGCGCAATCTTCAGCGCCATCATCAGCATCACGGCCACCTGGCAGGTGAAGGCCTTGGTGGAGGCCACCCCGATTTCGGGGCCGGCATGCAGATAGACGCCGCGGCCGGTTTCGCGGGCAATGGTCGATCCAACCACGTTGCAGAGTCCCGCCACAATGGCGCCCTTGTGCTTGGCTTCGCGCACCGCAGCTAAGGTATCGGCCGTCTCGCCCGACTGGCTGATGGCGACGACGAGATCCTGCGGAGTGACGATCGGGTTGCGGTAGCGGAATTCGGCGGCCTGCTCCACCTCGGCGGGAATGCCGGCCATTTCCTCGAAGGCATATTCCCCCACCATGCCGGCATGCATCGAGGTGCCGCAGCCTACCACCAGCACACGGCCAATTTGCGCGGCATCGCGCGGCGAAAAATCGAGCCCGGAGAGGACGGCCGTGCCCATATCGAAATCCAGCCGCCCCCGGATGGCATTACGGATGGCAACGGGCTGCTCGAATATTTCCTTAAGCATGAAGTGGGCATAGTCCCCCTTTTCAGCCGCGTCCTCGTCCCACTCCATCGCGGTCACTTCGCGACTGATCGGGGCATGTTGCAGGTCGAACATTTGCACCCCGTCGGCGGTGACAACGGCCATGTCGAAATCCTCGAGATAGATCGCGTCGCGCGTATGCGGAATAATGGCCGAGGCATCGCTGGCAATCACCGTCTCGTCCTTGCCCAGGCCAATCACGATCGGGCTTCCGCAACGCGCGGCCACCAGCTTGCCCGGCTCGTGGTCGGTCATCACCACGATGCCATAGGTTCCCTTGACCTTCTTGAGCGCCTCGCTGACAGCAGACTCAAGGTTATCCTTGTAGCAATAGGCAATCAGCTGGATGAGCACCTCGGAATCGGTATCCGAAACACACGCGATGCCCTGTTGCGCCAACCCCGCCTTGATCTGCTTGTAGTTTTCGATGATTCCGTTGTGCACCATTACGAAATGGCCGGAGGCATCGAGATGCGGATGCGCATTGATCTCGTTCGGCAGGCCGTGCGTCGCCCAGCGGGTATGGCCAATGCCCTGGGTGGACTTATGAAGTATATCCAGTTCAGATGCATCGACCTTTTCGCGCAGCGCCTTGATTTTACCGGGGTTCTTCACCACCCCGATCTGTCCATCATACAGACAGGCCACGCCGGCCGAATCATAGCCCCGATACTCCATCCGGCGCAGGCCATCCACCAGAATTTCCGAAGCATTCCGTTTTCCAAAATAGCCTACGATTCCACACATAATGCTAACCCCTTTCCAATCCCTAAATCCTAAACAGGTTCCATCCACAAACCATCCTTAACCTCTTCTCGTGCAAGTTACTTAACAGAATAATTAGGACAAAATAATTCATGGCTACCGAAGTAAGGGAAATCATTCTGTCCTAATTATTCTGTTTAAATTCTCCTGCTGCGCCAGCCGCTTTGGTATTTAGAATTTCGTGCTTAGAGTTTCCCGATATAATTCATTCCATCCGGACGGGCTACCGCCCTCGGTCGATCAGCCTCCATCGGCTGAAACCTTCCTCGTTTCGCTAAAATGTAAAGAACATCCAACATTGGATATTCGGCGTTACGGAACTATTTCCCCGCCGCCATGGGATGCTTCATCCGGTGCTCCAGCGCACCGGAAGGAAACTCGGCCTCCACCAAGGTTCCCAGCATTTCCATCAACACACCCACGCGCTCCTGCGCGGGCATCAGCTTGATTACCTTCACTTTCAGACCCCGCATCGAGCCTTCCAGAATCGTGGTTTCCTCACCGACTTCCAGCGGCGCGACGGCCTCGACAACGCTCTCGGCGTCGAGATCCTTCTGAAGCGACTCGATCACGGAATCCGGCACAGGCACAATGCACCCGTCGAACATGGGAATATTGAGTACCCCGGGAGCATAGGAGACGGCACGCTTCATCTCGAACAAATCGAAGCGTGCAAACAGATAGCCCGGGAACATTGCTTCCTGGAACCAGACCGGCCCGCGCACGGTCTTGCGCTGGAAGCGGATCTGCGGGCAAAACACTTCCAGCCCGTGGAGCAACCCCAAGCTCCCGGCGGCGATCCGCTCTTTCTTGGGCTTTGAGCGCACGCAGTACCAGTGCTCGCCCGTCTTGAATTGTGGAGTGGATTCCATGATCAGCCACCAATCAATTTCAGGATGAGCGGAAGTGCTTTCCCCGCCCGTTTCTGCCAGTTTTCCAATAGGTCGATTTTCTCCTGAAGCGTTTTCCTATCGTCGCTCCCCTGCCTTTCCATCAACTCCCGAATGCGCTCGATCCGCTCCTTGCCGCTATCGACATGGGGGCGGATTTGCTCGCCGGCAAACCCGGAAGCAATTTTCCGGAGCGAGGTTTCAGCCACATAATAGTCCTTGCGGTCGCCGGGAATGTAGACCGTACGGATCGCCCCGAACGAGCGCAGGATTTTCAGCCCTTGGCTGGTCGAACCCTTGCTGATCTCCAGCCGGATGCGGCAGTCGTCGAGGCAGAGCGGGTCGGAGGAAATAAAGAGCAGTCCATAGATTTCCCCGACCGAACGCGGCAGGTTCAACACGTCGGCCATCCGGACAAACAGCTCGATGACCTCCCGCTCAAGCTCGCTCAATCCAC
>DAOUQA010000021.1 GCA_030625905.1 Kiritimatiellales bacterium
CCACCTGCGCACCGGCAGGCAGGACAATCGGATCGTTCGGCCCGCTGATGGCTGTCGTGGCCTTGGAAAATAAAATCGGCTCCGTCGGGATATCGGAGCCAAACTCCTTCGCATGGGCGGCATAGTTGGCACCTACGCAGACAATCTTTGACGGCTGCGCCACCGGGCTACCCAACCGCACACCATTGGCGGCAATGAACTTAGCACCCGGATCTTCGAGCAACAGCTTGAGCTGCTCCAGCCCATGGTTGGCAAAGAAATGCCCGTTGAAATCCTCGATATGGAATGCCAGCGCGCGTACATCCAAGATACGCCCATCCCCCATCCACACTCCCGGACGCTCTTTCCCCTTTTTCCCAAACCGAACCAGTTTCATGCAAACCTCCTATTAGATATAGGATAACCGCGAATAAACGCCAATGCACGCGAATCCAACATGCAAAGCATCCACGACCGCATGCCCGTCATCCTGCCCTTTCACCAGTGGAGCTCGTGGCTCACGAATGTGTCATCCAGACAGACGGCCGTCACTTTGGATGACACACCCGCAATAACGATCCGCCCTGTTTCACGCCACGTCAACAGCGTTGCCCACGACGATCCCTCATGTCTCGACCCCGCCGAAATGCAGGCTAACCTGTTCCCCCCCATGTAGAATGCAACATCGCCCGCAGCACCGTCCATTCCACCGGATACCCGGTCGAGGACCGAGCCTACAATACGAGTCCTGCTTATCCTTGTTTCCCGCAGGGGAGTAAACTACCCTATTCCCCAACTTGGAGGACGATATGAAGATACTTGTGTTGAACGGACCGAACCTGAATTTGCTGGGAACGCGCGAGCCGGACATCTACGGAACCGAAACACTGGCCGACATCGAAGCCGAAGTGAATACCTGCGCCGGACAACTCGGTGACGACATCGAAATTGAATTCCGTCAGTCCAACTCCGAAGCAGAGCTGATCACTTGGATTGGCGAAGCGCGCGGGCAGTACGACGGCATCATCATCAACCCGGCCGCTCTCACCCACACCAGCCTAGGGCTGGCCGATGCCCTCAAGGCAGTGGCCGACGCAGTACCAGCCGTGGAAGTCCACTTGAGCAATACCCACGCACGCGAGGAAATCCGCCATAAGAGCCTTACGGCGTCGGCCTGCATTGGCCAGTTGATGGGTTTCCAAGGTTTTGGCTATATGCTGGCGCTACGTGCGCTGGTAAACAAGCTGAGCACCTAACTGGTGTAGCACGGGCTTCCATTCTGATGGAGCCCGTTACGCGCTCCCGCAGACGGGAAGCGCATGCCACAACGTCTATCGATGATTTACCGTTACGCGCTCCCGCAGACGGGAAGCGCATGCCACAACGTCTATCGATGATTTACCGCACGAGCTTGCGGAAGGCTTCGTCGAAGATCTGCGCGGGCGGAATATTCCGGTCGAGACGGCGTGCCATGCCCTCCACGACCTGGATAGCCTGCAAGGCCGACGCTTGCGTGTGTTGCGCGGCTTGCTCCTCCAGCGCATTCCGATCGTTGGAAAAGATGAGATGTTCGTCGGCCACTTTGGAAACGAGCATGAGGATGTCGCGGTGCCAATCGAGCATGACGCGGAAAACCTCGGCCTGCACTTCCTTGAGGCGGGCATTGGTGCGGGCGTCCAGTACATCCTTGAGCTTGGATTCATCAAGCGCCTCGTCACCGCCCCCCAGTTCCTCTTCGACCGTACCGGCGATTTCGGCCTTCACCGTATCAAGGATAGTCTTAAGCCGACCCGCCAACCGCGACGCATCCAATCCACCAACGGGAGGTAGCTCCCGCAGGATCTCCATCAATGGGGCTTCCCACAATGTATCCTTTGCTCCGGTCTTGCCCTCGGAAAGGACGATCTTCTGGCAACGCGAAATAATGGTGGGAAGCAGTGCCTGCGGCGAATCGGTGAGGAGGAGCAATACGCTTTTCGGCGGTGGCTCCTCCAATGTTTTCAGCAGGATGTTGGCCGAATTCACGTTCATGCATTCGGCCGAGACCAGAATCCCCGCCTTCCAGCCACCGTCGAACGAAGTTTGCGTCATTCGATGAACCAGGCCGCGAACTTCATCGACCTTGATTTGCCGAGCCTTGCTCTGTGGCTCGATCCAGAGCGTATCAACGTGCTTGTGTGAGTCGATCAGGTGGCAGTTGGTGCATTCGTTGCAGGGTTTTTCAGTGCTCTCGCAGTAGATCAGTTTGAGGAACGATTCAGCAAACTGAAGCGCATTTCCGCGCGGAGAACCAACGATGACATAGGCGTGCGCCAGACGACCGGATTCGTGGCTATTCCGTATTCCTTCCCATGCTTCGGCATACAGGTCGATTGCTTCCATCAGAGCACCGCCTCCTTGACTACATCCCATACATTGGACGCCACCTCGTCAATAGCCTGATCCGCATCGATAATACGGAAGCGTTCCGGTTCGCGCTGGGCAAGCTGGTGGTAGCCATCACGCACCCGCTGGTGGAAGTCGTGCGACTCGCGTTCGAAGCGGTCGTGCGTTCCATTCCCGCCGGAATAGCGTTCTTTCAGACGATGGAAGCCCTTTTCAACGTCAAGATCGAGCAGAAGGGTTAAATCAGGCTTGCGGCTATTGATGGCAACGTCGTTGATGTAATCGAGCATGGCAATGTCCATGCCGCGGGCGAACCCTTGATAGGCCATGGTAGAGTCGATAAAGCGGTCACAGAGCACCCACTCTCCCCGGCCAAGGATTGGAAGCACCACTTGATCCATCAACTGCGCGCGGCTGGCGGCAAAGAGAAGCAATTCAGCGCGTTCGCCAAGCGGTTCGCCGGCGGCATCGTGCTGGAGAATATTACGAATGGCCTCGCCGGTGGCGGTTCCACCCGGTTCCCGGGTACAGGCCACCTTGATTCCCTGCACTCCAATCTTTTCGGCCAGCAACTTAATCTGCGTCGATTTGCCGCAGCCTTCCGGCCCCTCGAAAGTGATGAATTTTCCACTCATGGTTTAGGATTCAAACACAAAGGCACAAAGGACTCCAAGAAAAAGACGACCGATCGCGGCTCTTCGTGGTCTTCGCGCCTTGGTGTTAATCAGATTTTTCTAAGTTTCGGCCCCTCGGGCGTATCCTTTACCGTCCAGCCGAGTTCGGCCAACGCATCGCGGATACGGTCGGACTCCGCCCAGTTTTTTTCAGTGCGCGCAACGGTGCGGGCTTCGAGCAGCGCCGCTACCTCAGCGGAAACCTCCTCTTCCGGCGCCTCCAGAATGCCAAGCACGGCATCGAGCTCCCCCCAAAGATTGGAAACCGCCCGTGCCTGCTTTTCGGAAACCACACTTTCGGTCATGGCCTTGTTGCCCGCATGGACGGTATCGAAGATGGCGGCCATGGCGCCGGAAATATTCATGTCATCGTCCATTGCCCCGGCAAATTTTGCGCGGGTATTTGCGGCCCATTCGGGCAATTCGCCCGCTTCGGTTTCGGAGCCGCCCGCCTCCTTGATATTCGCAGAAAATTCATCGAGGCGCTTGAGTGCGGCTCGGTTGGCATCGAGCGACTTAAATGCAAAATTAAGCGATTGGCGGTAGTGGCCGGAGAGCAGTTCATAGCGCACCTCGCGGCCAGAATATCCCATGTCGAGGACTTCGCGCAGCGTATGGAAATTGCCGAGCGACTTGCTCATTTTTTTGCCGTCGACGACCAGGTAGCCGCAATGCATCCAGTATTTTGAGTAGGGCTTTCCGGTGGCGGCCTCGGACTGGGCGATTTCATCTTCGTGGTGCGGAAAAATGTTATCGACCCCGCCGGTGTGGATATCGAAGCTTTCGCCGAGTAGCTTCATGCTCATGGCGGAACATTCGATGTGCCACCCCGGGCGGCCCCTGCCCCAAGGGGAATCCCAAACGACATCACCGTCTTCAGGCACATAGGCTTTCCAGAGGGCGAAGTCGGCGGCGTTGTCCTTGTCGTACTCGTCCTGATCGACGCGCGCACCGGACTGCATGCCTTCGCGGTCGAGATGGGCGAGCTTGCCGTATTCGGCAAACTTATCGATGCTGTAGTAGACGGAACCATCGGCAGACTGGTAGGCATAGCCTTTTTCAAACAGCTTCTCAATAAGGGTGATCATTTCCGGGATGTAGTCGGTCGCAGCCGGATAGTGCTCGGCCGGTTCGATATTGAGCTTGGCGAGATCATCAAAGAAAGCGTCGATGTATTTTTTGGTGTATTCCTTGAGCGGCAAGCCCTGCTCGATGGAGGCACGGATGGTCTTGTCGTCGACATCGGTCAGGTTTTGTACCTGAACGACCTCGAAACCGCAAAACTTGATGTAGCGGCGAAGGAGATCCTCGAACATGTAGGCGCGGAAGTTGCCGATGTGGGCATAGTTGTAGACCGTGGGGCCGCAGGTGTACATACGAACCTGCCGCCCGTCGATCGGGCGCAACTCCTCCTTAGTGCGACTCATGGTGTTGTAGATTCTGAATGCCATGGCTAGTCGTCCTGCAGCTTTACTTTCGGCGCGTCTTTCCAGAGTTTTTCAAGGTCGTAGAATTCGCGCAACTCGCGCTCGAAAACATGCACCATCACGCCATGGTAGTCCATGATCATCCAACCGCTGTCGGGAACACCGGCTTTGTGGTAGCCCTTGAACCCGGCATTCTTGAACAAGCGCTGCAGCCCATCGTAGAGTGCCTTGAGGTGCGGCTTATTGGCTCCGGTGGCAATGATGAAATAGTCGGCGATATTGGCATGCCGGCGAAGATCCAGTGCTATAATATCTTCCGCCTTCCGGTCATCCAGGAACCCAACAATCTCTTTGATAATTTCCAAATCCCTATCCATGTTTTCCTTATCTAGCCCCGGTAGAGGCCGTGTTCGAGTATGTACAGTTCCACTTCGGCCGGCACCAAATAGCGGATGGACCGCCCTTCGGCCACACGCATGCGAATCTCGGTCGATGAAATTTCGACCAGATGCGTCTCCACTATGTTTTCGATCAAGCGTTTCCGGTGGTGTTCCGCCACCAATACCTTCCCGGCGATTTCCTCCAAGTTGTTTTCTCCCGGGCGAAGGAACGTGGCAACCTCGCAAAGATCAAGCACCTCGTCAATCTTGTACCAGTTGTGGAGATCCACCAAGGTATCGGAACCGACTATAAGCACCCATTCGGCCTCCGGCCGGCTCTCCTTCAACCCACGAATGGTCTCCACCGAGTAGGAAACCCCGCCCCGCCGAATTTCGATGTCCGAAACAGAAAACCGGGCATCGGCTTCCAGTGCCAACCGGAGCATGGCTAGGCGATGCTCCGCCACGACCTGCTCGCGTTGTTGCTTGTGCGGCGGAATGGCGGCGGGAATGAACACAACTTCAGACAGTCCAAGGTGCTCCACCGCATCCTGGGCGATAATCAGATGACCCAGATGCAGAGGATCGAACGATCCCCCGATAATCCCGATACGTTTTGCAGCTGGACAGGACTCCATCATTTATGGTGTCGGAAGATGGCGGACAGTGGCTAGTACCACTGTTGCCAAACCTTGATCACATCGCCCGCCTCGATCTTTACATCCTTGGAAGGATTCTTTTCGAGATCCTTGGCATTGTAGGCGTATATCTTTCCGTAACGGGTGATAGTAACCTTTTTCTTGTTTGCAAACGGCGTATAGCCGCGCGCACCGGCAATGGACTGCAACAGGGTGGTGCCGCTCATGAGCTGAAACTGCCCCGGCTGGTTCACCTCGCCCTGCACATAGTAAATCTTCGCCGTCATGGTCACATTAACCGACACGTTCTTGTAGATTTCACCGTCAACGTAGAGCTGCTCAATCTTTTGCTCCAGCTCGGAGGCCGTAAGCCCGGCGGCCTTGATCTGCTTATTAATGTGCAACAGGCCTATTTCGCCATTTTCATCAATAACCAATTCCAACTGCTGCTGCTCCTGGATTCCGCTAAACCGGATATAGATTGGGTCGAGCGGTTTAAGCTTATAGGCAACATCCGTGATGGACGCCGACAGGCTGGAAGGCGCATCATCGACGAGAAAATCCGGACGTTCTGGTGGGGGTGCATTGACGGGCTGAATCACGCACCCGCTCACAAGAACGATCGCAACCAACATTAAACTGAAAAATAATTTTCGAACCATTTCTTCAACCTCTTTCCACAAACCTGCTAGCCACGCTCATCCGTCATCTCTTCGCCCTGAAAGTCGTGCTGATAATCGGAGTAGTCGGAGTGATAATAATAGTAGTAGTCATCGCGCATTATATTGATGTTGTTCAAGACCGCCCCCACCGTGGTAACACCCAACGTCTCTATTGTTTGCTTTGCCTTGATAAGCATGTCGCGCGGGTATTTGCGGTATTGCACTACGAGAATGGCCCCATCGGTTTCCTTTGCGATGATGGCCGAATCGCTGATACCAACCAGTGGCGGGGTGTCGATGAGAACCACATCATATTTAGTCTTCAAACTTGAAATGAGTTCCCCGATTCGCTTCGGATCCAATACCCCTAGGGATGTACGCGGCAACCGCCCGCTCGGGAGGAAGTGGAGGTTTGGAACACTCGTGGCCTTAATGGCCTCTTCTACCGGCACATCGCGCAAGAGCACATTGGTTAATCCGAACCGGTTGGATACGCCAAGGATCAGGTGCTGGACGGGTCGACGAAGGTCGGCATCAACCAGCAAAACCTTTTCACCCTGTTGTGCACAAACATAGGCGAGGTTGAACACGGTAGTCGATTTGCCTTCACCGGAACCGCCGCTCAACACGCAAAACGCGCCCTTGTGCGAACCCCCTTCGGTAAATGCCAGATTGGTACGAAGCACCCGATAGGCTTCGCCATGTTCGCTGTCGGGTCCCTCCTCGATCAGCGGGCGCACTTTCTGCGGAATCAAGCCAAGAACCGGAAGCCCTAGCACGCGCTCAACATCGTCGGCGGTTTTGATTGAAGTATCAAGGTATTCAATAAAGTAGGCGAGGCCAACCCCTGCACCCAAGCCAACGAAGATACTGAGCAGTACGTTCATGAAGACATTCGGGCTGACCCGGCGGTTGTTCGGTTCGGCGGAATCGATGATTTCAACCGGGTTTCGCGGAACCTGCAAGGTAATGGTTTCCTGCCGATACTTGGATAGGAGCTGGTTATAGATAAACCGCTCGGTTTCAAGCTGAGCCATGGCAATCCTGAATGGGCGGTACTTTTCCCCTTGCGCTTCAATGCTGGTGGCGCGAACACCCGCCAATGCCTTGTCGAGACTTTCGTACCGGTTCTTGGCAATCACATAGTCGGTCTGAAGGCCATTTCGAAGGGCCTGCAGGCGAAGTTCAAGCGTTTCTTCCAGCTTGGCCTGCTGGAGCAAATACCGTTTAACCTCTGGATGGTTCTTGCCGAAATCGGCATCGAGAGCGCTTAGCTGAACGTCTATATCCTGGATCTGTTGCATGGTGCTCACCACAATCTGATCAAATGTAATGTAGGAGGCCTGCTCCATAAGATCCTTGTCGTCCAGACCCTCCAGTGTCTTCAGCAGACTCTCCTTGTCAAGCATATCCCGGTGGGCGGCCAAACGATCGCCTTCCATCTGCTGGAGACGCATTTCGTCGACATCGTAGTTGCCCTCGCCCCCGATGACGGCAATATCGAGATTTTTCCGAAGCTGTTGCACCTTGTTTTCGGAATCTTCAACGCGCACGAGTTGCTCCTTCACCGCTTCTTCGATCTTGTTGATTGCCCCGTGTGCAACCGTGTATGCCAAATCAAGGCGCGAGTCGCGGTAGACTTCCGCAACTTCATTCGCGATCTTCGCCGCTTCATTAGGGTTATCGCGCTTTGCGGAAATCACGATAAGCGTGGTGTCGCGTTGCTGAAACACACTAAGGCTGTTCTGAAGGATCTTGGATGCTACATCGAGGGAAAGCTTCTCGCCA
Organism: Kiritimatiellales bacterium; assembly: GCA_030625905.1. Lineage (GTDB taxonomy): Bacteria > Verrucomicrobiota > Kiritimatiellia > Kiritimatiellales > Pontiellaceae > Pontiella. The sequence goes on from DAOUQA010000021.1 coordinate 7,934, forward strand.
TCCCTTCCCCATTCCGCCTGCAGGTTGAGGCGGTTAATCACTTCGTGCAGGATAGGCTTCGATGTCAATACCTCGAACTGGGTGCGAAGGAAATAGGGGTTGTAGCTGGAAGCATACGATTGCTGGGCTGTAAACGGATTGATCTCCGGCGCGTCCTCGGATACGGAAATCCGAGCCATTGATGCGTAGACACTCGGGAGCATCAACGTGTACACCGTGCCTGTCAAAACAACAAGGATGGTAACAGCAAGAACAATTTCCTTTCGCGAGCGGACAACCCGCCAATAATCAAGAAAGTGAAGGGTATCCGACTGCTGTTCCGCAGGTTCATTGCTCATGTTCAAAACTCCTGTTCAAAAGACAAGATGGTGAAGGTAAACCTTCGCCATCTTGTCTTCAAATCAAAACTCTACTTATCCGTATGCCGCTAGAGACGCAGTCTCCAGCCAATATCAACCCGGCTCCGGGTATATTCTGTTAGATCCGGCGAATCCGAATCCCGCTGCGAGATTTCATACCCGATATCTATGAAGTTGTTGCGGTTGATTTGGTATGACCCGCGCAGGGAAAGGCTGAGATAGTTTTCCTCGGCATCTTCAAGGCCAAGATCGCCGTATGCAGAATCATACATGGAAAAGATATAGGACAGGGTGCCGGAAAGGGTTATTTTTCCGGTCAAATCATGCCGGACGCCGAGACCCACATCAAACCCCTCCTGGGCGTTGTAAAACGAGCTTTGCGACTGGGAAAGCGAGTAGCCCAACGATCCGTTAATGCTGGTGCGATCCGTTGGTTGGTATGTCAATCCCGTCTCAAGAAACGGAGACGACGTATCTTCACTGTTTTCACCCCAGTCAACACTGGAAAGCGACCAGCCCAATTGCGCAGTTCCAGACATCTTGGGATTGAAGGCATGGTCGACGCCGCCATAGAGGGTTGTCGAATCAAAGCCGCCACGGGCACCGTCGTATTCATGGTTCACATAGTTCACGCCCACCATTGCATGGGTTGTATCTTCCTTGAGCTCGCGCACATACGATCCATCGGCCTTCAACTGGTCATAGTTGTTGCCGCTCCTTGTCGTTGTGCCGGGATTCCACTCGCCATAGCCGTCATCATCCCATGTACGGAACTCGTAGCCCCCGCCGAGTTTAATCTGGTTCTTGGGGCTCAAGGTAAAGCCAAGAGAGCCCATCAGATCGTTTTCAAGGAAGTTTTGATTTACCGCATCTCCCCCCACCAGATCGCTCTGTCCGTCCTTTTCCTGATAGCGCAGCCGGTCGGAAAGCTCGAGAAAGGTGCGTTGCGACACCGCATGGCTCAGCCGACCATACAAATCCTGATAGGTGATCGCCTCGGGATCTGCATCAAAGCGATAGCGGAGCTCGGGTTGCCAGTACAGTTCCATCTCCGACCGATCCGAGAAAACAAACTCGCCCGAGATATTAACAATGTCCGCAATAAACGCGGTTCCTTGTTTGTTTACGTCACGAGTCTGGTAGATGTTGTCGTCATAACCCACGCGAACCGTGTTCTGGATGTTGAAGGAACGATCCTGGGCCGCAAAAACCGTCGCAGAACCCAATGCCAAGGCAACCAGCGTGAAACACTTTATTCTATTCATAATATAATCCCCTACTAAACCCAAATTTCTACGGACCGGACAAACTAAACAATAAATCCTATGTTTTAGTGGCATCAGACTCGGGATACCCATGTCCGCCTTCATCCTGGATAATCTCGGACATTTCCTGATAAAGTGCTTTGAGCTCCGGCGACTGCCACGGAATCTCTTCGATATTCGGGATGGAATAGCCCTCCTTGCCTGGAGGCGTGGAATCCGAAGGTGTGCCCTCCGTCGCGTCCAGCGCCGCATTCCGAGCCGCTACCAAATCCTTCATGGCCGCATTATTGCCCGCCTCCAATTCGGTGTAGGCCTCCAGCGCCGACTGCATGGACTTCTCCACGTCGGCGACCACCGCCTGCGCCGCCTCAACAGCAACAAGGTCGACCGGCGGCCCACTGTTTGCGGCGTCGGCCAAGGCCGCATTGGCCTGGGTTGCAGCAACCGCAATGTCGGCAAGGAAACCACTCGCCGCCGCCAAATCCACAGCAAGAACCTGTATGGTCGCAAAAAGGGCCACAACACATGCGATCAATCCTATCTTTCTATATTGATTTCTTTTCATAATCCGGCTCCTTATTTAGAATACTTTTCGGCGATGATGCTTTTTACGCGCTCGTAGTTGAATTGAACCTGAGCCGCCGCGTCCAGGGAATTCTGCATGGCCTGCTTGATAATATCGAGGGATTCGCTCTTGTTATTCGCCACCGCATCCACAAACAAAAGTCCGGTCTGAACCACCTTTGCACCGGATAGTGCAACTCCGGCGTTTACTGTCGCCAGAAGTTTATAGTCCTGGGCGATTTCCGGGGAGGAAGCAGAGGAAATTTTGGAAGCGCTCTCTTTCGCGCCCTCAAGAGCCGACACAGCCGAAACCCAATTTTCCTTGGCCGACCTCAATACCTCCGCAACATCCTCCATCAAGGGCGAATCCTCTGGAATCATTGCGACGAATTGTTTCCCGTTTTTAATTGCAACCCGCGCCTCCTCGACAGCGTTCTCGGCTGCGGCAACCGCCTTGTCGGCATCGGCTACCAGCTCGACACTCTGTTCCCCGCCGGCGACATTCAAAACACTACCAAACCCCAGCCCGGCAACCATCATCAACGCAATACAATTGCTTCTATTCATCCTTCATTCCTCAAGTTAATTTAGTGAAGATACCAACATGACCTTTTCCTTGCAAGGGAAACTATTCTTCCTTTCGGGCACCTGCCACGTTCAGTATTTCAAGCATCGCCCGATGCCCCTTGACATACCCCACGCCGTGCATAGCACAAAACTCTGCCCACGATTCAATACCTTTTGGCAACTTTACTTTACCTAAAGAAAAACCGGCCTCGCCGCTTAATACCAGATTGATTTGCCCCATGGAACGAGCACAATCCTCAACCGTGTATTCCGCCCCGTCAACCACTTCCAGCAGCCCGAAATAGATCCCGGTCTTGTTCAAGAAAGCCACGCATTCATTCAAGTCGGCATCCTCGTTCACGTACCGATTAAAATACCCTGAATATTTTGCGAGGATTACCGCCGCGTCGGCGTGCGTAAGAATGGGCTTCGGGTTATTGCCGCCCCATGCAACCCCCCCGAGAAATACACACACCAGTAGCAACCCGGTCGCTAATCTCGATAAATTGATCATGAATGCCGTCCTGGTTATCAAAGGATATTGCAGAAGCCGCTTTCGTAGCACCCTCGACTTTTGCTATGAATCCCTACGTCACCACTAAACACGGATTTTTAGATGAATACCAACTCTTTTACATTCAAACTTACGAAGGAGCAACAGCACGCACTATGCCAACTGCTCAAAAGCCCGAAATACCTACCTGAAAACGTGCCCCACACGCAAGTCGCCGTCTCCATCCCCGACGGCCGCATCAACCTGTATAATTCCGGCAAGCTGCTCGTGCAGGGGAAGGCCGCCCGCGAATGGATCACCTTCACGCTGGAAACAGAAATCTTAAAAGAGGCCATGCTTGGCTATGAAGACTTCCGCGACCCCGAGGCCATCCAGCCCCACATGGGCATCGATGAAAGCGGCAAGGGCGACTTCTTCGGGCCACTCGTGATTGCATCCGCCTATGTGGACGAGGATCTGGTCGGCAAGCTACGCGAGCTTGGCGTGCGCGACAGCAAGAAAATCTCTTCCGACAACGTGGCTCTGAACATGGCGCGCGAAATCCGTAAGATTCTCGGCGACCGCTGCGCAATGGTCGCCATTGGCAACCGTTCCTACAACCGGATGTACACCAAAATCCGGAACGTCAATAAAATGCTGGCATGGGGACACGCCCGGGCCATCGAAAACCTGCTCGAAAAAGTGCCTGGTTGCCCGCGCGCGCTATCCGACAAATTCGGCCCCACCCACCAGATTGAGCGCGCACTCATGGACAAGGGCAAAAAGATCAAGCTCGACCAGCGCACCAAGGCCGAATCCGACCCTGCCGTGGCGGCCGCATCGATCCTTGCGCGCGCGGGGTTCCTCTATGCCCTTAAGACCATGGGGAAGAAATACGACTTTGAGGTGCCAAAGGGCGCATCCGACAAAGTGCGGCGCGAAGCCGAGAAACTGGTGGCCGACAAGGGTCCCGGCATCCTGCTCGATACCGCCAAGTGCCACTTTCGGACCACCGACAAGGTGCTGGCCGAGGTCGGCTACTCCCGCAAGGACTTGCCGCCCGCCACCTGACCTGATTCCAGAGGACGGAGGCTATAGCATTGAGGCCATAGATCTCGAATATATTAACCATTTATTTGCAACTCCCACGGCAAAGGAATACCTTCGCATTTTCGATTTTTGAATGCCGATTGAGTTCGTTAAATCGAAAATCCCGAAAGCGACGCGATAGATAATTTTCGACAGAAAATAGAGGCCGAAGGACTCGGTTCAAAATCAGAAGTTTTTCCGGAGGAAAACACATGGCACATATTACCGTCCCCGAAGCCGAAGCCCTGCTGGATCAGGAAATCAAGGTGCTTGATCGCGGCTTCATCCGTTTGATCGACTACATGGGCAGCGACGACCGCATCGTACAGACCGCGCGCGTCTCCTACGGCGTCGGTACCAAGACCCTTCGTCAGGATGCCGGGCTCATCGACTACCTCCTGCGCCACGAGCACACCTCCCCCTTCGAGCACGTCGTCTTCGAATTTCACTGCAAGATGCCGATCTTCGTCGCCCGCCAGTGGATCCGCCACCGCACCGCACGACTCAACGAGATTTCCGGCCGCTATTCTGTCATGACGGGCGAATTCTACCTACCGCCGCGCGACAAAATCAGCCTCCAAGGTGTGGACAACAAACAGGGCCGCAACCCTAAAGACGTTCCGCCCGAGCTGCAGGACAAGGTGCTCGAACTGCTCCGAAAGGACCAGGAAACCCTCTACAAAAACTACGAAGAGATGCTCGAGGACGATATCGCGCGCGAACTCGCCCGCATCAACCTTCCCCTCTCGCTCTACACCGAATGGTATTGGCAGATGGACCTCAAGAACATGTTCCATTTCCTTAAGCTGCGCATGGACAGCCATGCCCAGTGGGAAATCCAGGAATATGGCCGTGCCATGGCCAAGGTCGTCAAAGCCGTCTGCCCGCTTGCCTACGAATCGTTCGAACGCCACTTGGTCAACGGCGCGCGCTTTTCCGCCGACGAGATCGCCGCCATCAAGAACGTCATGGCCGGCGAACCCAACCCGCTCGAAGGCCGGCGCCTCGAAGAATTCGAAGGCAAGCTCAATAAATAAACCGGGATCACCGATCCCGGCTACAGCAAACGGCACCTTTTAAAGGTGCCGTTTTCGCTTCCAGTATCCGGAAACCCCTATGTGTCGAGATTCGGGGTTTTGTTCTTAAAGATACGACGAACGGAAATCATCCCGCCGCCAAACAGACCGATCAAACTCAAAACGGTCGGCTCGGGAACAAGTACCTTATTGCTGGTCTTCCCGCCAATAGAGAACCCGTTCCCCGAAATAACCGACCCGCCAAAACTGGTTAGTTTGGAGAGCGTCACCGCTGCATTCGGGGCAACAATGGTGCCGAGGAAATCCCCTCCATCATAGGTAAAGTCGCTATCGCCATCATAGATAAAGAATACACGCGAGGCATCCGTTCCATTGACCACGATGTCCACATTGCTCAGGTCGAAAGCATTACTGATCCGGATGTAGAAAATATCGTCCGCCTGGCCATTGAGCGTCAACGTGCCGGAAGACAGCTTGAACGAATCCATGTCAACCACGGTATATTCATCCGTGCGGTCAATCGTCAAACCTCCCGTTTGGTTGATGTCGCCCAGATACAGGTCTTGGGTGAGGGAACCAAACTGGATCATGGCAAAGTCGACATCATCGATAACGTTTTGCATGGAGGATACTTCGTTATCCGTCCCCAGAAGCGTACCGCTTTTGAGCCTAAGCGATGAGCCTGCCGCGCGGTAAATGTCGCCGTCCAGCGTGCCGTTCAACTCGATTTCCGTGCCGGCACCGCCCGCCCAGCCAACGTTGCCCCTAAACGTTCCTTTTCTAAAAATCATATTATTGGCGGGATTGAGACCAATATCCAAAAAAGTGTAGTTCTTGGCCAAACCCAAGTCGACAATCAGATCCGCCGACGTATTCAAGGCCAACAGCGAACACAACACGATGATGCATCGCGCAAGATTTTCCGCTATCCCATAGTTTGCTGCTCGGATTCCCATAACGCCGTAAAAAATAGCATGATTCATGCCATTTCTTCGGCGGCACCCTTTGGGCGAGTTGCCGTTCCTATGCGTTGGACTTGAGCACCTTGTTCCAGAAAATACGGCGGAGAAAAAGCACTCCTCCGGCGAACAGGCCAACCATGCTCAATACAGCAGGCTCGGGGATGGCCACGGTATGATCGAATGCCGTATTCTTGCGTTTTCCCGTAACGGAGAGCCCGTCCCCTGAAATCACCGACCCACTGAAACCCTCAATGTCCGAGAGTAGCACCGCTGCATTCGGGGCAATGATATTACCGAGAAAATATCCCCCCCCATAGGTGAGATCGTTGGTGCCTCCATAAATGAAGAATACGCGCGAGGGATCCGTTCCAACGACGTTTACATCCACATTGAATAAATCGAATGCATTGCTGATTCGGATGTAGAAAACATCGTCCACCTGGCCATTGAGTGTCAACGTGCCGGAAGACAACTTGAGAGAGTCTATGTCAACCACGGTAGATTCATCTGTACGGTCAATCGTCAAACCACCACTTTGCTGAATGCTACCCAGATCCATATCTTGATTAAGAGTACCAAACCGGGCCACGGCAGCATCGACATCCGCAATGAACTTGGACATGTCGGCGGCAGGATAATCCGCTCCCAGATGCTCGCCGCCTTTTTTGATCTTTAACGTTGAGTCTGCCGCGCGGTAGATATCCCCGATCAACAGGCCTTTTCTCAACTCGATTTTTGTGCCTGTACCGCCAGACCAGCCAATGTCACCGCCAAATCTTCCTTTTGCTAGCAGCGCATTGCGGGATGGGTCGCTACCGATATCCAGAAACATGAAATCCTTGGCCGAACCCAGATCGACAATCAGATCCGCCGACGCATTCAAGGCCAACAGCGAACACAACACGATAATGCACCGTGCGAAATTCCCCACTTTCCCACAGCCTGTAGCTCGGATTTCCATAGCGCCATGGAAACAGCATGCTCCATGCCATCCTTTTGGCGGTTAGGTAGTGCAATGAACCGGCAGAGTCGCCTTCCCGCTCAAAGGCCGTCTTGAGGAATTCGAGGGTAAGCTCGGAAAATCGTTGGCACCTTCAAAACCTGAAACAGGTCTGTCAAGTATCGCAGAGAATACGAGCCACGTTTTTGGCGGCACTTTCGGTGCCGAGAAGCTGGCGAATCTCTGTGTAGCCTTCCACCATGGCCTTGCGCTCGGGGGTGGCGGCCATCAGTATAGCGGTTGCTGTAGCCAATGCATCCGGCGTGGCATCATTCTGGAGCAGCTCTGGGCAGACCGTGCGGTTGGCGAGGATATTGACCAGTCCGACGTGCGAAATCTTAACCCGCCTCCGTCCGATGAAAAAAGTCAACGCACTGGTCTTGTAGACCAAAATATGCGGCGTTCCGATCAACGCGGTTTCGAGCGTCGCCGTGCCCGAGGTCACGATCGCCGCCTCCGCCTGCCGCATCGACTCGCGCGCGTGGCCACAGATAACATTCAGTCGCGACGGTTTGTCCCTGCACTGGAAAAC
>DAOUQA010000081.1 GCA_030625905.1 Kiritimatiellales bacterium
ATCGCGGTTTGGAACGAGGTCATGGTGCGCACCTTCGCCTGCGCCGGCCTGCATAGTGGCGACATCATCCAGAATGCCTATGGCTACGGCCTCTTCACCGGCGGCCTCGGTGCACACTATGGTGCGGAAGCCCTTGGTGCCACCGTGATTCCAATCTCCGGAGGAAACTCCGAACGGCAGATCATGGTAATGCGCGACTTTGGATCGACGGCCATTTGCAGTACGCCAAGCTATTTCCTGCACCTCATCGAGTATGCGGAGAAAATGGGCATCGACTGGGATGAAATCCCCCTGCGCGTCGGCGTCTTCGGCGCCGAGCCATGGTCGGATGAGATGCGCGAATATATCGAAGGTAAAACCGGCATCAAGGCCTACGACATCTACGGCCTCTCGGAAATCATCGGCCCCGGCGTCGCCTCCGCCTGCGAAAAGCAGGAAGGCCTGCACATCTTCGAAGACCATTTTATGATCGAGATTGTCCATCCCGTCACCGACCAGCCGATGCCCGACGGCGAAGAAGGCGAACTGATTATTACCACGCTCAGCAAAAAGGCCATGCCCGTCATGCGCTACCGCACCCACGACATCACCAGCATCATCCCTGAAAAGTGCGAATGCGGGCGCACCATCCGGCGCATCAACCGCATCGCGCGACGCTCCGACGACATGTTTATTATCCGCGGCGTGAATGTATTCCCGTCGCAGGTCGAGGCCGCCCTGCTCAGGATCGAGGAAACCCTGCCCCACTACCAGATTGTCCTCAGCCGCGACGGCGGGATGGATCAGATGGAGGTGCAGGTCGAGGTAACCGCTGAAACCTTCAGCGATACCGTCCGGGGAGTGGAAGCCGTCCACAAGCAACTCTCCGATGCCATTGCACACATCCTCGGCATCCGCGTCAAGCTCACCCTCGTTGAGCCCAATACCATTGAACGCTCGCAAGGAAAGGCGAAAAGGGTAATTGATAAGAGGGCAGAATAATTTGGTGGAAAAATAATTTTCCGAAAATGGATCCATGAATTAATTCGCGGTCATTTGCGTCCATTCGCGGTTCAAAACAAGGAGTACAGAAGATGAAATTGAAACAACTATCCGTTTTTCTCGAAAATAAACCCGGTCGCCTGCGCGAGCTTTGCGCATTGCTGGCTGAAAACGGAGTCAACATTATCACCCTCTCGCTGGCGGACACCGAGCAGTTCGGAATCCTGCGGCTGATCGTCAAGGATTATGACAAGGCGAAGGCGCTACTGGAGGAAAAGGGGTTTGTCGCCAAACTGAGCGATGTGATTGCCGTTGAAGTGAAGGACGAACCCGGCGGGCTGAGCGAGATCCTCAAAATCGAGGAAGCGTCCGGAATCAGCGTCGAATACATGTACGCCTTCACGATCAAGAGCGGCGAAAACGCCGTCCTGCTCTTCTGCTTCGACGAGATGGATAAGGCCGTTACCGCCCTCCAGTCCGCCGGTCTCAATGTTCTCGAAAGTGTCGAACTCTACCAACGCGCGGAAGGGTAAACATCCACAGATTTCTCAGATTCTCACAGATTAAGAAACTTAAAAACACAATCTGTGAAAATCTGTGTCATCTGTGGACAAAAACAGCTCTAAACTAGAAATTGAATATGAAGAAATTTGTTGTAGAAAACCGTATTTGGGACAAGGAAGAGTCGTTGCCGCGCGCAGAGCTTGCTGCATTGCAGGGCGCAAAGCTGAAGGAGACGGTCGCGCGCGTTCAGAATGTCCCGCTCTACAAGGAGGCCTTTTCAAAGTCAGGAATCGCTCCGGAAAAAATCAACTCCCTAGACGATTTGAAACGGCTCCCTTTCACCACCAAGGCCGACCTGCGCGGGCACTATCCACTGGGCATGCTCGCAGTGGATCGTTCAGAGGTGGCGCGCTACCATGCTTCCTCCGGCACCACCGGCAAGCCGACGATGGTGGCCTACACACAGAACGATCTAAAGACGTGGGCAAACCTCTGCGCACGCTTCCTGACCGGCGGCGGATTGCTGCCGGAGCACAGTGTACAAATCGCCTTCGGCTACGGTCTTTTTACCGGCGGCTTTGGTTTGCACTATGGTGTTGAGCGCGTCGGCGCATCCGTCATTCCGGCCGCAGCGGGCAACACCCCGAAGCAGATCATGCTGATGATGGATATGCAGGTGGATGCACTGGTTTGTACGCCGAGCTACGCCCTGAGTATTTCCGAATTCATCCTCCAATCCGATATTTCGCGCAGCGCCTTGAACTTGAAGCATGCCCACTTTGGCGGTGAACCGTGGACCGAGGACATGCGCGTGCGCATCGAGGACGAAATGGGTATTCTCTGCTTCAACAACTATGGCTTGAGCGAAGTGATCGGCCCCGGGGTCAGCGGCGAGTGTGCCGTGCGCGATGGCATGCATATTTCCGAAGATGCCTTCATTGTCGAATGCATCAATCCCGAAACCCTGGAACCGGTCGCTCCCGGGGAGGAAGGAGAGCTGGTCTTTACCTCGCTTTGCAAGGAGGCCATGCCGATCATCCGCTACCGCACGCGCGATATTGCCTCGCTCAACCTCGAGCCATGCGCCTGCGGGCGCACCACCGCGCGCATGAGCCGTGTGACCGGCCGAAGCGACGACATGCTCATCATCAAGGGGGTCAATGTCTATCCGTCACAGGTCGAGCAGGCGTTGCTGCGCGTCGAAGGAACCGCCCCGCACTATCTCATCGAAGTAGACCGCCCCGACCGCAAGGATGTAGCCACCGTAAAGGTGGAAATGACCGAGAAATCGTTCAGCTCCAGCATGAAGGAATTACAGGAACTGAAGGATAAAATCGACCGGGCGATCCAGGGCATCACCGGATTGCGGATGAATGTCGAGTTGGTATCGCCCAACTCGCTGGAGCGGTTTATTGGAAAGGCCCAGCGCGTGGTCGACCGGCGGCGCGGCTGACGCCGCGCCGAATGTCGAATACGGAACAAGGAACAGATGAATAAAGAAGGGATTTGCCTTCGTCATTCAATTTTCCATGTTCGACATTCTGCGGTTCCTCAGTCTTTCGCGAACGGCGACATCTCGCGCAGGCGGGCAATGACGCGGGGCATCTGTTCGAGGACGCAGTCTATGTCCCCATCGGTGTTGTAGCGGCCAAGGCTGAAGCGGATCGAGCCGTGCAGCATCGTGCGCGACACATCCATCGCCCGCAGCACGTGCGATGGCTCCAGCGAGCCGGAGGCACAGGCGGAACCGGTCGAAGCGCAAATGCCAACGTCGTCGAGCATCAGCAGGATGGCCTCGCCCTCGACATATTCAAAGCTGATATTGGTCGTGTTCGGTAGGCGGTTTTCGCGATCGCCATTCACGTGCGCGCCCTTGCAGGTGGAAAGAATCCCCTCCTCCAGCCGATCTCGCAGTTTGCGCTCGTGTTCGGCATTCTGCTCTATGTGCTGCATGGCCAGTTCGCAGGCCTTTCCCAGCCCAACGATATAGGGAACGTTTTCCGTGCCGGCACGGCGTCCGCGTTCCTGATGCCCGCCCATGATGTGCGGCGTTACCTTGGTTCCGCGGCGGACATACAAGGCACCAACACCCTTCGGTGCATGCAGCTTGTGGCCGGAGATGGAGAGCAGGTCAACCGGCAAATCCTTTACAGACACTGGAAGCTTTCCGGCAACCTGAACGGCATCGGTGTGGAAAACACCGTCACCCTCCTTAATGATGTTTCCAATCTCCGGAACCGGGAAGAGGACACCGGTTTCGTTGTTCGCCCACATGATCGAGGCCACGGTCTTTTTACCGGACATGGCAAGCTGGCGAATCTGGTTAAGGTCGAGATTTCCCTTTTCATCCACATCCAACGTGGAGAGGCGGAAGCCCTTGTCTTCGAGATAGTGGCACGGGCCAAGCACCGCCGCATGCTCGACGCGGGTAGTGATGACGTGCGGGTGTCCGCCCGCGGCATCGACCGCGCCACGAATCGCCATGTTGTCGCTTTCCGAGCCGCAACTGGTGAAAATGATTTCGTTCGGGTGCTCTGCACCGATCAGCTCCGCCACCTGCTCGCGGGCAACATCGATGTGCTTCTTCACCCCGCCGCCAAACGTGTGCATGCTCGAAGGATTGCCCCAATGTTCCGTAAAAAACGGCAACATGCTCTCGATGACCTCCGGCGCAACCGCCGTCGTCGCGTTGTTGTCTACATAAACGGGCTTATTCATTTCCTGTCCTCAGGTTTTTTTTACAGAAGCTACACGGCCTCCACAACAAGGTCATCGGAAACGGCTTCGCGCAGCTGGGTTTCGACTACATCCTTGATCGTGACGGATGAGACGGGGCAACTGACGCAGGCGCCAAGAAACTTGACGTAGACCATGTCGCCATCTACATCGTACAATTCAAGGTCGCCGCCATCACGCCGGAGAATCGGCCGAATTTCACGATCGATCGTCTCTTCAATCAGCTTAATCTTCTGAAGCTGGGTCGGCTTGGGCTTCTCCTCAGCTTTGGCTTTTTCCTCGCCGATAACCCGGTTGATGATTTCCTCGATTTCCGGAATGCACTTGCCGCAACCGCCACCGGCCTTGCAGGCATTGGTGACGCCTTCGGCAGTCGTCAGCTTCTGGTCGCGGACAAACCCTTCAAGTGCCTTGTCGGTAACGCCAAAGCATTCGCAAACCACCTTGCCATCCAGCTCACGGTTGAGCGTCTTGCCGGTACGATAGTTGTAGATAGCCGCCTCCAAGGCCTCGCGCCCCATCACGGAGCAATGCACCTTCTGCTTCGGCAGGTCGCCGAGATAGTCGATGATATCCTTGTTGGTGACCTGCTCGGCCTCCTCTACGGTCTTGCCGATCAGCATGACCGTCAGGGCGGATGATGAGGCGATCGCACTGGCGCAACCGAACGTCTGGAACTTGGCTTCGGAAATATGTTTATCATCGCCCAGCTTGAAGGTCAGCCGCAGGGCATCGCCGCAAGCCAATGAACCGGCCAATCCGTCGCCATCGGGATTCTCCACCTCGCCGACATTGCGGGGGTTCCTGAAATGATCGTTTACCTTGTCTGTATATTCCCACATATGACTCACTCCGTTCGTTCAAACCCTAAATCCCAATATCTAAATCCTAAACAAATCCCAACCCGCCAAATTCCAGACTGAAACCACCTTCTCTGCATGCTCTATTGTTTTGTCCATTTTCATTTTCGATATTTGAGCTTGTTTCGAATTTAGGGTTTAGGATTTCCTCATAGCGGCTATCGTCCGCTATGAGAGTTCCAGCATGGCCTCGATCGAACGTCGCGCCTTGTTAGCAATCTCCTCCGGTACCGTGACGCGATACCGCATATCCTCAAGTGACCAAAGTATCTTTTCGAGATCAATCTTCTTCATGTTCGGACAGAGCGCACGGTCGCTAACGGCATAGAATTTCTTATCCGGGTTTTCATTTCGCAGGCGATAGAGCAACCCCACCTCGGTGGCAACGATGAATTCGGTTGCATCCGACTCCTTGGCAAAGGCACACATCTGCCCGGTCGAGAGTAGCTGATCGGCCAGATCCCGAATAGGAAGCGGGCATTCCGGATGGGCCATCACGACCGCGCGCGGGTGCTCCGCCTTTTCGCGCCGGATATCGATATCGCGGATGCGTGAGTGGGTCGGGCAATAGCCATCCCACATAATCATGTTTTCCCGGCCTAACTCCTTCTGGACATAGTGACCGAGATGCGTGTCCGGCACAAAGATAATCTCCTTGCCCGCCGGAACAGAGGCAGCGATTGCCGTGGCGTTGGAAGAGGTGCAGCAGAGATCGCATTCGGCCTTGACCGCTGCAGAGCTATTTACATAGCAAATCACAACCGCACCGGGATGTTCGGCCTTTTTGGCGCGGAGCTGCTCCGCCGTAATCATATCCGCCATCGGGCAGCCCGCAAACCGGTCAGGCAGCAGGATCTTCTTTTCCGGACTGAGAATAGCAGCGGTTTCGGCCATGAAGTGGACCCCGCAGAAAACCACCACATCTTCCTCCAACTCGGCAACCTTGCGGCTGAGCTCCAGCGAGTCCCCGGTAAAGTCGGCCATGGCCTGCACCTCGTCGGGCTGGTAGTTGTGCGCAATAATGATGGCTCCGCGTTCCCGCTTCAGGTCCTGGATTTTTTCTTCAATCGATTGCATGGTTTTCCCTTGATCGAGTGCGCATCTAAAACGAAGCGGAGACCAAACACAAAACAAATATAATACTAATTTAGTTTCATATGCAAATTCCCAATGAAATCAAACCGTTGGAGACTCGATACATGGGAGGTTCGTCGCGACGGCGAACCCGACCCCGGTATCCACGTTGCGCAAACTGCCGAAGAGTCCGTTGCGTTGGCTCTGAAGCCGGGGCGTTCAAAATGAATAAGCCTCTCTTCATCCCCATTTTTTTTACATGAACAGTTGACGACCTCCTCTGCAAAAACGCATATATTGCTTCCAGTTTCGGCGATAACGGTTGCCGGATGTAGAAACGAAACCCAAACCAAAGGAGTAGCACCATGAATAAAGCAGCTAGATATTTGACCGTTTTGGTCTTGTTTGCCGCAAGCACCACCGCAACCGTGCGAGCCCACTGCCAAATCCCCTGCGGGATCTACGACGACCCAATGCGCATCCACCTCATGGAAGAGCATATTGCCACCATCGAGAAATCGATGAAACAGATTACCGCCGCGCCCGAGACCAACCAAGCCGTGCGCTGGGTAATGAATAAGGATAAACATGCCGACGAACTGAGCGAAATCGTGACCTACTACTTCATGGCGCAACGCATCAAGCCCGGTTGCGAAGGCTATACCATCAAACTCGGCCAGCTCCACGAGATCCTCGTCTACTCCATGAAGGCCAAGCAGACCACCGACCTTGCCAACGTCGAAAAGCTCAAGGAGCTCATCCACGATTTCGAGCACAGCTACCTCGGCGAAAAGCACCAGCATTAGTAGAACGCAGACGGAGCTTCCAGCTCCGTTCTGAAAGAACCAAAGTGTTTTGATTCAGCAAACGGAGCTGGAAGCTCCGGCCACGTTGCCCTACCACCAGAGCTTGTAGCTGGAAGCGAGTTGGAACGCGTTTTCGATGTGGCGGATTTTCGGCGGCCCCATGTCGGGCTCGCCGATAACTTCGACGACGTCGAAGCGGAAATAATCCGGCGGAGGCTTTTGGTGTTTAAGATAGCCGACAGCGGCACGGGAGAGGTGGTGGCGCTTGGCTTGATTCACAGCGGAGATGGGTCGTCCGAAGTCTTCGTTCTTGCGGGTTTTAACCTCCACAAAAACCAGTACGCCCTCATGGTTGGCAATAATATCGAGTTCATCGTGCCGCCCGACCCGGACGCGCTCACCCATGATTTTCCAGCCTTTGGATTTCAACAACCGAACGGCTTGTCGCTCACCCCACTTCCCCGACTTGAGGTGCGCGGGTTCCGCAGCCTTCTTAAACCACTTTTCAATCCACGGCTTCATTCTACTGTTTTATTCCCATGGAAAAAATTCAACGCAAAGTCGCCGAGGCCGCAAAGTTTCGCAAAGTAGTTCCTTTGCGCTCCTCAGCATTCTTTGCTCCTTTGCGTTGAAAATTTAATGGAACTCCTCTGGTGCAGTGCTACTGCGCAATAATCTTTTCGTAGAGAGCGATGTAGTCCTTGGCCATGTGGACAACAGAGAAGTCCTGTTTCATGGCGCGCTTCATCAGCGGCTTCCATCGCGCGCCGTTCTGGAAGGTTTCCAGCGCCCGCTCAATGCATTGGGAAAACGCAGCAACGGTGTAGCCATGGAACTTAAAGCCTGTGCCGCCTTTTTCGGCATAGTCGATCACGGAATCCTCCAGCCCGCCGACCCCGTGAACCACCGGAATGGTTCCGTAGCGCATGCTGTAGAGCTGGTTCTGCCCACATGGCTCGAACTCGGAAGGCATCAGGAACAGGTCCACGCCGGCTTCGATCTGATGTGCCTTCTCGCTGGAAAACTCGATCCATGCACCAACCTGTTCCGGCCAGCGCTGCGCCCATTCTCGGCAAGCCGTTTCATAGCATTCATCGCCGGTTCCCAGCACAATCAACTGCGCGCCCGCTGCGACGATCTGCTCGATTACGCCGACGAGCAGGTTGATCCCCTTCTGCGGCACCAGACGGGTAATGATTCCAAGCAGAGGAACTTTTGGATTAATCTTGAGTCCGGCAGCTTCCTGTAGAGCGCGCTTGCACCCCGCCTTGCCGGAAAGATCGGTGATGGAATAGTTGGCTGCAATGTGGGGATCGGTGGCCGGATTCCACCGGATGTCGTCGATCCCATTGAGGATGCCGTGGAGGACAGCAGAACGATGGAGCAATACACCGTCGAGCCTGCAGCCGAATTCCGGGGTCTTGATCTCCTTGGCATAGGTCGGGCTAACCGCATTGATGGCGGTGGCACCGACGAGCCCGCCCTTGAGCACGTTGATCTCGCCGTAGAATTCGAGTGTGTGCATGGTGTAGCAACTGTCGGGAAGCTGGGTCATGTAGAATTTTTCGGCGGGAGCCCAGCCTTGGTGCGCAAGGTTGTGGACGGTCATCAGAGTCTTTTCCGAACCATTGCGGAGAACGCCACCAATGCCATGGCGGAGCAACATCGGCACGAGGCCGGCCTGCCAGTCGTTGCAATGCACCACGTCGGGTTGCAGGTTCCACTCGTCGATTAATCTGACAACCGCTTTCTGGAAAAAAAGGAAGCGGTCGAAATTATCGGCATAGCCATGTTCGGCAGATCCGTAGATGCCCGGGCGATCGAAATATTCCGCGCTTTGGATGAAATAGGTCGTTACGCCCTCGAACTTTTGCATCCAGACCGTACCCTGGTACCAGACGTAGCCCATTGGGATATACAACTCCACGGCGCATTTTTCTATTCGGTATCTTTTGCAGTCGATATCTTCATAAAGCGGCATCATTCGGATGACTTCCACCCCCTGCTTGGCTAAGGCCTTGGGTAAAGCCGCTGCAACATCTCCTAGACCGCCTGTCGAAGCGAATGGTACGATTTCGCTACTGACAAAAATAATTTTCATGCAGGGCACAGTAAAGGAACCATCAATGAGCTTCGACTCCCAAATCCTTCAATTTATGGCCGCCCCGGCCTACCGACCCATGGAGCAGCACGAACTGGCTCGGGCGCTCAACGTTGGCTCCAAAGGCCAACGGGCCGAATTCCGCCACAACCTCTACGAGCTGGAACAGGCCGGAAAGGTCGTGCGCCTGCGCAAAAACCGATGGAGTCTTCCCGAGGCTGGAAACCAGTCGACCGGTACCATCAAAATCATGTCCAAGGGCGGCGCCATCTTCATTCCGGAACAAGACGGCGAGTCCGAAATCTATATTTCCGACCGCAATACCGGGGTTGCGTTTCCGAACGACAAGGTTGCCATCGAGATCTTCCATTCGGAACATGCCGCCCGCCAGCGCAAACGCCGCGGTCAAGCCAACCTGCGCGCCGAAGGCCGTGTCATCAAAGTGCTTGAACGCGCCAGCGACCAGGTTGTTGGCGTACTTAAGCACACCCCCTACTATTCCTATGTCATCCCCGATGCCCCCGCCTTCAAGCAGGACGTACGCATCGACGACCCGCAGGACATCTCCGAAAACCACAAGGTGCTCGTAAAGCTCGGCGACTGGATCGACCCCTACAAGCCACTTACCGGAGCAATCCTTGAAGACCTTGGATCCATGGATGCACCCGGTGTCGATGTCGACAGTCTGTTGCGTGAGGCCGGGATTACCGAGGAGTTCCCGAAGGAGGTGGTTGATGAAGCCAACAAGCTATCCGGCAAAATCACGCCGGAGCGCATGGAGGGACGGCGCGACCGGCGCGAGGCCGTTACCTTTACCATCGATCCCGAAACAGCAAAAGACTACGACGATGCCGTGTCGCTCGAACCCCACCCTGACGGCGGCTGGCTGCTCGGTGTGCACATCGCCGATGTT
>DAOUQA010000115.1 GCA_030625905.1 Kiritimatiellales bacterium
TCGAAACAGCGGGCTTGTATGAAAGCAAGGAGCAGCCTCTCCTCGTTTTTGAGGATAAGGGAAAGAACAAGTACAAGACGAAGGGTAGTTCCAAAAAGAGGATTTAGATAATCGTACTGCGTATTACGCATTACTCGTTACAAATTACGTAGAAGGAAAAAACATGAGCAAGAATCTAGTGATAGTGGAGTCGCCGGCAAAGGCGAAGAAAATCAACAAGTTCCTCGGCGAGGACTACACCGTATTGGCCTCGGTCGGCCATGTGCGCGACTTGCCGCCCAAGAAGCTGGGCGTGGATATCGAAAAGGACTTCGAGCCGGAATACGTTGCAACAACGCGCGGTAAGAAGGTGCTGAAGGAGCTTAAGGCGGAAGCCAAGAAGTGCGAAAACGTATACCTTGCCCCCGACCCCGACCGTGAGGGGGAAGCGATTGCATGGCACCTGTTCGAGGTGCTCAAGAAAAACGTGCCGGAGGAAAACTTCTACCGCGTGACCTACAACGAAATCACCAAATCCGCGATCCTCGCGGCTTTCGATAATCCGGAAAAGATTGACATGGATCGGGTGGATGCACAGCAGGCGCGTCGCATCCTCGACCGGTTGGTTGGCTTCAAGGGCAGTCCGGTGGTGCGCAAGCAGATCCGCGGCGCGCAGAGTGTCGGCCGCGTGCAGACCGTGGCGCTGCGCCTCGTCTGCGAGCGCGAAAATGAGATCGTGAACTTTAAACCGGAAACCTATTTCACGGTCGGCGCGGAAGTCCGCAAGCAGGAGGCTCCACTCGACCCGTTTACCGTTAAGTTGGCGCGCATCAACGGCGAGCCGGTCGGTATCAAGGATCGCAAGCTGCTGCCCGGGGCGGTCAAGACGCAGGAGCAGCTCGAAGGCATCCAGAAGGAACTGGACGGCAGCGCACTGAAAGTCAGCGATGTGATCACCAAGGAGGTTACGCGTCGTGCGCGGCCACCGTTCATCACCAGCACGCTTCAGCAGTCGGCTTCCGGTGCTCTCGGCTACGCGCCGTCGCGCACGATGGGCATTGCGCAAAAACTCTATGAAAGCGGGCTCATCACCTACATGCGTACCGACTCGTTCAACATTGCCCAGACCGCGCTGGATGAATGCCGTGCATTTGTGGGCAACAGCTACGGTGCGGAATATCTGCCCGAAAAACCCAACTTCTATAAAAGCAAGGGAGCCGCGCAGGAGGCCCACGAAGCAATTCGACCGACCGATGTTGCCGTTCAGCCCGGCAACGAGGGTATGAAACTCGATATCGCTGAGCAAAAGCTCTATAAGTTAATCTGGCAGCGTTTCGTTTCCAGCCAGATGGTTCCCGCCCGGATTTCCCGTCGTACGGTGGAGGTCGAGGCCGGGTCAGAAAACACCTATCTGTTCCGCGCGACGGCATCGGATATTGCCTTCCCCGGCTACATGAAGGCCAGTGGCATCGAAGCCGCTGCCGACAAGCCGAAGAACGGCGAAAACGGGGATGCCGAAACCGACAAGCTTCCGTCACTGGCGCAGGGCGAAAACCTCGACGTGCTCGACTGGCTTTCCGAACAGAAGGAAACCAAGCCCGTCGCACGCTACACCGAAGCCTCGCTCATCCGCGCCCTGGAAGAAAATGGGGTGGGACGGCCGAGTACATACGCTGCGATTATGTCAAAGCTCGACGAGCGCGAATATGTGCTCAAGGAAAAGCGCTCGCTGGTCCCGACCCCGCTTGGTATGGAGCTGGTTGAACTCGTCCTCAAGACCGAGGAAAAGCTGAAGTCCGACAACAAGGTTGACCTGTTCGAGGTTCACTTTACCGCCGATATGGAAACCAAACTCGACGAGATTGAGGCGGGCAAGATCGAGTGGGCTTCGATGATGCAGGAGTTCTATCCCTCGCTGCTCGAATGGATTGACCACGCCAAGGAGACGGCCGACCCAGCGCTCATCACTAAATGCTTCCAAGCCTTGGAGAATGTTTCCGAATGGGCGCCGCCGGTCAAGTCCGGCCGCCGTACCTACGACGACCAAAAGACGTTCGAGGACCTGAAGGAAAATGTCGCGGCGGGCAAGCTTCTCTCCAAGCGCCAAGGCGAAATGCTACATAAGATGTGCTGCCGCTATATCAAGCAGGTTCCCGAAGCAATCGCCACCGAGCTGGAGCTGGTCGAGCCGGAAGCCGTGCGCGCCGATACACCGCGCAAGCTGGATCTTCTGGCTGCTGTCAAGTATGAGGAGCCGCGCAGTGTTGGAAAGCGCACCTATGACGACGGCAAGTTCTGCGCCTCGTTGGGCGATCAGGTCTCTATGGGCAAGCGGCTAACCGACCGCCAAGTGGGTGCGCTCGACATGCTGCTCTCCAAGTATTCCGACCAGATCGAAAACTTCGATGCCATTCGGGTCGAACTCAAGTTGGATGAGAAAAAGGAAGTCGAGGCCGACCCCTCCACTGCTCCGGTCATTGAAATGATGGCGGGTGTCTCCGAGTGGGCGGAACCTACTAAGCGCGGTAAGCGCGAGTTTAACGACAAGACCTTCTACGAGTCGCTCGCCTCCCAGTTCAAGGGCAAGGGGGCTCTCTCCGACCGCCAGCTCGCGGCACTCAAGAAGATGGCCGCGCGCTACGCAGACCAGATCCCGAACTATGCCGAGGCGCAGGATCAATACGGCCTGCCCGCCCCGCGCAAGCCGAAGCCAAAAAAAGAAGAAACTTCTGCCGAGTCGTAGGCTGGATTAGAACTCAACGCAAAGGTGCCAAGTTCGCAAAGATTCGCGGAGAAAGCTTTGCGATCCTCTGTGTCCTTTGTTTCTTTGCGTTGAAAAATACGAAGTTGTGTAGATGAACGATCCGTGCATAGAGCATTTTGTCCAGTACTTGGAAGGCGAGAAAAACGCCTCGGAGCATACGATCAGCAACTATCTGGTCGATATCCGGCAGTATTGCGAGATTGTCTGGGGGGAGGATGCACCGCCCCCCTATAGGTGGGCCGCCGCCGACCGCTTCACGGCGCGCAAGTTTCTGGTGTTTTTTCAGAAGCTGGAACTCGCGCCAACAACGACCGGCCGGAAGCTTTCCGCCCTGCGCTCATTCTATAAGTTTCTCCTGCGCGAGGAATATGTGGAGCAGAATCCGTTCAGCGGATTGAACCTTCCGAAGAAGGGAAACTATCTTCCACAGATCCTCTCCGTTGCAGAGGTTGGGAAACTGCTCGATGCCCCGGCCAAGTTTGCCGAACAGCAGCAAGCAACAAACCCGAAGCAAAGACTGTGGCGCGAATACATGGTGGCGCGCGACTCCGCCATTCTGGAACTGCTCTACAGCACCGGCATGCGCATCAACGAGCTGGTCAAGTTGCCGGAGGAGAGCATCGATCTACTTTCTGGCGTGGCGCGCGTGCGCGGCAAGGGCAAGAAGGAACGGCTCTGCCCGTTGGGGTCGCCCGCCACGCGGGCGCTGATGAAGAATCTGGAGCTACGCGAGAATATCTGGATTCTGGAGGGCAAGCGCAATGCCCGTAGCCCGGTCTTCCTCAACAAGAATGGCGGCCCGATCTCGGCACGCTCCATCGAGCGCATGATGAAGAAATATGTACTTTTCTGCGGCCTCAACGCTGAGCTTACACCGCACAGCCTGCGGCATAGTTTTGCGACCCATCTGCTCGATGCCGGTGCCGATCTGCGCAGCGTGCAGGAACTGCTCGGCCACGCCTCGCTCTCCACCACCCAGATCTACACCCATGTCTCCGTCGAGCGCCTCAAGGAAGTCTATCAGCTCGCCCACCCGCGCGCTTGAACATTTTCATCCATTTGAACCGTGCCTGCCGCACTATTTGCCTATGGCAAATTATGCTTCGCGGCGTGTCAAAACAGATCGTCCTTTATCTCCTGAACGACAGTGTTTTAGGCAGAATCATTTGTAGGCAGAATAATTTTCTGAGATCGGGTTTTGAAATCATTCTGCCTCAAAATCATTCTGCCTAGTCCTTCTGCTGCGAAACCGCGCTAGGTTTCAGGTTTTCCTCTTTTCCCACTTGCCATTCAGACGCGGATTCGTACACTACGCTCTTCTTTTGGTCAAACGGGGCGTGGCTCAGCCTGGTAGAGCGCTACGTTCGGGACGTAGAAGTCGCTGGTTCGAATCCAGTCGCCCCGACCATGCTTCGCTCTTCGTGAAGCGAAGATCGAAGCATGCCCTGCGTAGCCTTGGCGAAGCAGGGCGGGGTAATTAGACAACGTTGCGAGCTACGCATGAAAGGCTTTTTTGATCGTATCGGCCCTGACGCCGGTATTGGTCGCAATCCGTTTTCCGGTTGCCCGACCAAACTCAAGACCACGGTGCACCATCAGCCCTTCACGCTCGATGAACTCAACCGGATTTTAAAGAATTCCGATGGCGTCATGCGTTCCATCTTCATCGTTGGCATGTGCACGGCCATGCGGCAGGGCGATTGCTGCCAGCTCAAGTGGGACGACGTCGACCTGCTCGGCGCCTTCATCACCGTCCAGACCTCCAAGACCGGGGAGACGGCGGAAATCCCGCTCTTTCCCGCCCTACGTGAAGAGATCGAACGGCAACCGCGCCTCGATAAATATGTCTTCCCGGAAGCGGCAAAGCTCTACCGCAGTAAAAACTTCGGTATCTCCTGGCGGGTCAAGCAGGTGCTCAAAGCCGCCAAGATCAAAACAGACCTCGAATGTCCCGACCGTATTCAGAAGGCGACTATCAAAGGATTCCACTCCCTGCGCACCACCTGGATCACCATGGCGCTCAGTGCCGGGGTTCCGATGGAGCTCGTTCGCCGTGTCACCGGGCACTCCACGGTCGAGGTTGTACTCAAGTATTATTTCCGACCCGACCGCGAAGCCTTCCGCAACGCGCTTGAAACCACGATGCCAAGGCTTTTGACGCAGGGAACCGCCTTGGTAGAGCGACAGCCTTTGCAGGAGCTAACGCGCCTGGCACAGGAAGCCCCGAATCTGGATAAATCCGAGCTGCTCAAGCGGCTTGAAGCCCTTGTTTCCGAAATCGCCGCTTGATGTGGTGCGTCCTCCTCTGTCCTCCGGCCTCTGGTTTTAGGAGCCATTCAGTTGATTGCCAGCGCCAAGGGGTGGTACGATTCGACTGTTTTGCGGGAGAAACCGTGCTAACGGATGAAATTATGACTGAATCCAACAGAATCGAATATAAGCGCGAACTGACCGCTTCGTTGGAGCGGGAAGTGGTCGCTTTCTTGAATTATCACGACGGCGGCGTCATCTATCTTGGCATTGACGACGACGAAGCTGTTGTGGGTGTTCAGAATTGCGATGCTGTACAGCTTGCCATTAAAGACCGGCTAAAGAACAACATTCTGCCTTCTTGCATGGGTCTGTTTGATGTTATTCACGAGCAGCGCAATGGCAAAGAGACCATCAAAATCATTGTCGCAGGGGGTTCGGAGAAGCCGTACTATCTTAAAAAGTATGGCATGTCGGAAAAAGGGTGCTTTCTCCGGGTCGGCAGTGCCGCCGAACCGATGACCGTCAGAATGATCGAAGAGCTTTTTGCCCGGCGTACCCGGAACTCGTTAACCCGTATCCGTTCGCCCCGCCAGGATCTCACCTTTGGGCAACTCCGGATTTTTTATGAGGAAGCAGGCTTTGAACTGGGCGAAAAGTTTACCTCGAATCTTGAGCTGCTCACCGAGGATGGGGGATACAATCTGGCCGCCTACCTGTTAGCCGACGAAAACGGAAACTCTGTCCAAGTGGCCAAATATGCAGGAACCGACCGGGTTGACCTGTTGGAAAGCAAGGAATACGGCTATTGTTGCCTGATAAAGACCTGCAACCAGGTGCTCGACCGCTTGGAGGGCATCGAAAACCGGATCATCAACAAAATCACATCGACCACCCGTATCAGCCGCCCTCTATGGAACCCGGTTGCATTGCGTGAGGCCATCATCAATGCCATCATTCATAACGATTACACCACCGATCTGGTGCCCAAGTTTGAGATCTTTACGGATCGGCTGGAGATTACCTCCGCCGGAACCGTCCATCTCGGCAAAGAGCAAGAGGATTTCTTTGCTGGCTATTCCATGCCGCGCAACAAAACCCTGATGCGGGTATTCAAGGATCTGGAGTTGGTTGAATATCTTGGTTCCGGCATGCCGCGCATCCTGAAAGTCTATCCACGCGATGCCTACGAGTTTTCGTCCCGCTTCATCCGCACGGCATTTTCCATCGATCCGGCGGCACTGGCTCTGGAACGAGAAGTGGCGGGGGTAGATGCTTCGGCAAAAACTTCGGTAGAAACTTCGGTAAAAACTTCGGTAAAAATTCTGGAGTTACTTGCAGAGAACCCTGAAATGACCTTGGCCGAAATGGCTTTGATTATCGGGAAAACAGTGCGAGCCATTGAAATGGCCAGTTCCAAACTAATCAAAGAAGGAAAGCTTAGGCACATCGGCCCGAAAAAAGGTGGCCATTGGGAAGTCATTGATTCCGAAATCCCCTGAAAATCAGCGAACTGGAAAAGGGCGGTTTTGGAAGGGTAAAAACCAAACTTTTTTTGGCGATTTGGGGCTGTTTCCAGCGAACCGGGCGGACGTGTCGCGCCGCAGTCCAGCGAAGGCGGATATCTATGTGGGGTTCTTTTTCAGGATGCTCCACATCCTTTATTCAACAATTTCCGGACAGCTGTCAATGGAACGTGGGGTCGATGAGGTGGTCGCCTTGTCGCGCCGTCTTGTCTC
>DAOUQA010000135.1 GCA_030625905.1 Kiritimatiellales bacterium
CGAGTGCGGCGCGGATGGCGGGCGCAGTTTGTACGACGACGGTGAGGTCGGGGTTGTCGAGTGCGGTCCAGACTTCGTCGATCTGGTCGCGTTCGGAGATGGCACCGACAGGGCATACGGCGGCGCACTGGCCGCACTGCACGCAGGTGACGGTGTCGAGCCCTTGGCCGAAGGCGGGGCCGATGGTGGTTTTGAAGCCGCGGCTCTGCGGGAAGAGTGCGGAGATGCCTTGGACTTCGGTGCAGACGGTGACGCAGCGGCGGCAGGAGATGCATTTGGCACTGTCGCGCACGAGGCCGATGGTGCTGTAGTCCTGATAACGCTGCGCCTTTTCGCCTTCGTAGCGCAGCTTTGTGATGCCGAGGTCGTGGGCAATGGACTGCAACTCGCAGTCTTCGTTGCGGTCGCAGACCTGGCAGTCGCCCTCGTGCTCGGAGAGGAGCAGTTCAACCACCACTTTGCGGGCTTCGCGCACGCGACGGTTGTTGGTGTGGACTTTCATCTCCTCGGAGACGGGCATGACGCAGGAGGCCACCAGATCCTTGATGCCGTCGATCTCGACGAGGCAGACGCGGCATGCGCCGATGGCCTGGATCTTTTCGAGATAGCAAAGTGTCGGGATATTGATGCCGGCCTGCTTGCAGGCCTCGAGCACAGTGGTTCCTTCGTTGACTCTGAACGGCGTGTTGTCGATGGTTAGATTAATCATGGCGAGATCCTTTTAATTAAGAGTTAAGATTTGAGAATGTAGAATGGAGGAACTCAGGCGGCGTTGGCCTTTTAAGAACGCGGTCGCAGACCCGCAATTCTTCGTTCTGAATTCTCCATTCTTCATTATATTTACCAGGTGTGGACTTCTTCACGATAGTCGCAGCGCAGGCAGCGTTTCGCCTGCCGAATGGCCGTGGCTTCGTCCCACGGTTGCTCGACCTCGTCGAAATTACAGCGTCGGCGTTCCACCGGAATCATCGGCTGTTTTTCTCGTTCGAAGCTGACAGGTTCCGCATCGGGATCGAAGGACGTATCGTTCTTCTTCTCTTCACGCCAGAAGGCATGGTCCTTGCCGGTGAGAAACTGGTCGATTCCCGCTGCGGCCTTTTCGCCGTCGGCGACGGCCTCGATGACGGACGCCGGGCCGGTTGCAACGTCGCCACCGGAAAAGATCCAGTCTTCGGAAGTCTGTTTGGTGAGGGCGTCGGTGGCCACATAGCCATTGCGCTGGACGTTCAGCGTAACCTCGCCAGTCATTCCGGGTAGGTCAACGCTTTGGCCGATTGCGGCAATCACTTGGTCGCACGGGACGATATAGTCGTCATCCTCGCCCGCAACGGGGCGTCGCCGTCCGGAGCGGTCGAACGCGCCGAGCTCCATGGGCTTGCAGCGAATTCCCGTTACTTTGCCATCCTTGACGATGATTTTCTCCGGAGAGGTCAACAGCTGGAGCTTGACGCCCTCGGCTTCTGCTTCTTCGATCTCCTCTTCGTAGGCGGGCATCTGCTCGCACGTGCGGCGGTAGAGCACCGTTACGGTTTCGGCATCGAGGCGGGCGGCGGTACGGGCGGCATCGATCGCGGCGTTTCCGCCGCCGATAATGACGACGTGCTTGCCGACGGGAACGGAGCCGCGAATGTTGTATTCGCGCAGGAAGGTCATGGCCTCGAATACGCCTTCGGCATCCTCGCCGGGCAGGCCGAGCTGGAGGCCGTCGGGCGCACCGACCGCGAGGAAGAGGGCTTCGTAGCCATCCTCTTTAAGGCTTTCAAGCGTGAAGTCCTTGCCGAGTTCCTGGTTGCATTGGATATCGACGCCGAGGCGTTCGATCATCCGAACCTCGCGAGCGAGGATTTCGCGCGGCAGGCGGTACGCCGGGATGGTCTGCGCCATCATGCCGCCGGGATGCGGTGCGGCATCGAACACGTCGGGTTTGTAGCCGAGGCGCGCGAGGAAGTAGGCACAGGAAAGTCCGGCAGGGCCGGCACCAATGATGGCGATTTTCTTCGCGGCGTTCTTCTTGTTTTCCTTCACTTCCGGAACCTGGACGATCATTTCCTGTTCGACCATGTAGCGCTTGACACCACGGATGGAGAGCGAGCTGTCGAGCGACGAGCGGCGGCAGTGTTCCTCGCAGGCGTGGAAACAGATACGGGCGCAGGCGGCGGCAAAGGGATTGCGTTCGCGGTGCAGCTTGAGCGCGTCTGCATAGCGCTTTTCGCCGACGAGCGAGACGAAGCCGGGCACGTCGACCGAGGCCGGGCAGGCACTTTGGCACGGGGCGCGGACGAGTCCTGCGCAGACGCCGGCGCGGCATTTCTTTTCACGGATGTGTTCTTCGTATTCCACGCGGAAGTGGCGGATGGTGGAAAGCACCGGGTTCGCGGCGGTCTTGCCAAGGCCGCAGAGCGCGGTTTCCTTGATCTGGTTGCCGAGGGAGATAAGCTTTTCAATATCACCCTCCTCCCCTGCCCCGTTGCAGATGCGTTCGAGGATTTCGAGAAGGCGCTTGGTGCCGACGCGGCACGGCGTGCATTTTCCACACGATTCTTCCTGCACGAATTCGAGGAAGAAGCGGGCAACATCGACCATACAGCTATCTTCGTCCATGACGATGAGTCCGCCGGAGCCCATGATGGCACCGAGCTCGTTGAGCGATTCATAGTCGAGCGCAACATTAAGGTGTTCCTTCGGAATGCAACCGCCGGATGGACCGCCGAGCTGCGCGGCTTTGAACGGCTTGCCATCAATAATTCCCCCGCCAATGTCGTAGATCAGTTCGCCGAGCGGGATTCCGATGGGGATCTCGACGAGGCCGGTGTTGTTCACCGCCCCCGCGAGCGCGAAGACCTTGGTGCCTTTGCTCTTGTCGGTTCCAAGCTCGGCATATTTTTCGGCACCGTCGAGCACGATAACCGGGATGCTGGCAAAGGTTTCAACATTGTTGAGCAACGTCGGCTTTCCCCATAGGCCCTTGATGGCCGGGAATGGTGGGCGCGGGCGCGGTTCGCCGCGGTTGCCCTCGATGGAGGTCATCAGCGCGGTTTCTTCGCCACAGACAAAGGCTCCGGAACCCATGCGGATCTCCATATCAAAACTAAAATCCGAACCGAGGATATTTTCACCCAGCAGGCCGAATTCGCGTGCCTGGTCGATGGCTTTTTGCAAGCGCTCGATGGCAACCGGATATTCCGCTCGGCAGTAGACATAGCCCCGCCCCGCCCCAACGGCATAGCCGGCTAGAGCCATGCCTTCGATCACACTATGGGGATCCCCTTCAAGCACACTGCGATCCATGAAGGCACCAGGATCACCCTCGTCGGCGTTGCAGACGACGCTTTTCGAGTCGGCCACCGCCGCTCGGGTAAATTTCCATTTAAGGCCCGTCGGGAATCCTCCCCCGCCCCGCCCGCGCAGGCCGGATTCGAGGACGCTGTCCACGACTTTTTCCGGACCCATGCCGGAAACGGCCTTGGCCAAAGCTTGATAGCCTTTGGCGGCGATGTATTCGGTGATTTGCAGCGGGTCGATATTGCCGCAGTTGCGCAGAACAATTTTGGTCTGCTTCTTGAAGTATTCGATATCGTCGATGTCGGCCACAGGTTTTCCGCTCTCGGCATCCTTGTACAGCAGGTGTGATACAATCTGTCCGTCCTTGATGTGTTGCTCGACAATGGTTTTTGCGTCTTTGGCGGTAATTCCCTGATAGAAGACATTGTCCGGCATGATTTTGGCAACCGGTCCCGCGGCACAGGGGCCCATGCACCCGGTTTCGATCACTTCCGCCGTGTGCGAAAGGTCGTTGGCTTCGATGGCTTCACGCAATGCGGTACAGATTTCGAGTGCGCCGGATGCGAGGCAACCACCACCGACACAGACCAGAATCTGTTGATTGGACGCGCCGTGTGATTTGGTTTTTGAAGAGTCGACTCGCAACCCCATTTTCCGGATTTCCAACATTTGGAGCTTTTCCAGATCGGCCGGAGATTTGATTTTTTCAGCCATGGCTACGCTTCCTCCAATTCGGGTTGGTTATAAGGGGCGAGTATTTGCTTAATACGTGCAGGTTTGACGCGCTGGTGGACATCGTCGTTGATCATAATGGCGGGAGCGAGTCCGCAGGCACCGAAGCAACGGGCGATTTCAAGCGAGAAAACCTTATCTTCCGTGGTTTCGCCTACATCGATAGCCAGCTCCTTCTTGATCGAGTCCAGCACCTGTTTTCCTCCACGAACATAGCATGCTGTTCCGAGGCAAACTCTTATGACATTATCACCGCGCGGTTGAGTGGAAAAAAAGGAGTAGAAACCCACCACCCCTGCCACTTCGCTGTAGGGTTTATCCATTCCCTTGGCGATATGCCGCAGCACATGTTCCGGCAGGTAGCCAAATAGCCCCTGTGCAATTTGGAGAACTGGAATCAAGCCCCCATCCTTATCTTTATACTCAGCTAGAATTTCATCCAGCCGGGATAGCAAGGTTTCTTCGGCAACCTCGTTTCCGCAGGGACAACCCGCATTTGCCACTTCGTCCAGCATGTTTTTCTCCTATTCACTCGGTTTTTATACACAGAATACAAAAATAGCGGTTCAGTATAGCAGAATTTATGGAAGAACAAACACAACCTGTTAAAATCAGTATATTTATATAAAATACTAATAAACGGAACGCAGCAACCCCGGCGTGCACGCGGGCATTCTTATATAATAATATACCACTGTATTTATGTAAATTAGGTTGGATGGAATCGATCGAGAATCAGAGGATTTTGTGCTTCGCGAAACCTGTTGTTCGGATAGAAATAGTTTACTGCTGCCTAACCCAATTCACGGGTGCGCTTGAGCCACATGCTCAAAATTGAAATATCCGAAGGATTAACGCCCGATATCCTGGATGCCTGCCCAATGTTTTCAGGCCGTATTCGCGTTAGTTTTTCAGAGGCCTCAGTCCTTAATCCTTTGATATGCTGGTATTTTAATCCCATAGGTATTTCTTGGGATTCGTATCTATGGGCGGCGTCAATCCGGCCTTTTTCCCGTTTAATGTAGCCCGCATACTTGACTTCGATTTCCACTTGCCGAATGGCCTCTTCGTTCAGTGTAGAATCTGAATGGGGTAGGCTCTGATAGTTGTTTTCGGGTCTGCGGAGCCGTTGAGCCAACGAGGAGCCGTTATGGAAGGTTTTTTCCAAACGCAGGATTTCGGACTGTATTAAGTCGTTGTGTGCGGTGATCTCTTCGATTTCCTTAGGAGCAACGATTCCAAGCTGCTTTGTTTTTGATAATAACCGGAAATAGACATTGTCTTGTCGTAATGTAAGGCGATGTTCGGATCTGGACGTAAACATTCGATAAGGTTCATCTGTCCCCTTAGTAACCAAATCATCGATTAATACACCAATATAGCCCTCGTCGCGGCCCAAAGTGAATGCTTCCCGCTTGAGGGTTTTCAAGGCCGCGTTGGCTCCAGCGATAAATCCTTGCCCTGCGGCTTCCTCGTAACCGGTTGTCCCGTTAATTTGCCCCGCAAAATAGAGATTTTCAACACGCTTTGTTTCCAATGTGTGAAAAAGCTGGATTGGATTGGAATAATCATACTCAATCGCATACCCCGGACGCAAAATTTCAGCGTTTTCCAATCCCGGTATGGTATGGATCATGTCTGCTTGTATATTTTCCGGAAGGCTGTTTGAGGTGCCGTTGGGATAGATGCGGACGTTGTTGCGACCCTCCGGCTCGATGAATACATGATGGGAATCGCGGTCGGCAAATTTGACGATCTTATCCTCAATGGATGGGCAGTAGCGAACACCGGTTCCTT
>DAOUQA010000096.1 GCA_030625905.1 Kiritimatiellales bacterium
CATTGGGATCGCCGCCATCGGCGGTTTTCTGAATGATGGGTCCGCCGGGATAACCGAGGTTGAGTACGGTGGCGGCCTTATCCAACGCCTCGCCGGCGGCATCGTCGATCGTGCTGCCGAGCAGCTCGTACCGCCCCGTCCCATGCATCAGCACAAGGCTACTGTCGCCGCCGGAAACCATGAGCCCCAGCAATGGAAATACTTCGGTCTCGGACGGCGCCTCCTCCTTCATGAAAACGGAGTGCAGATGGCCTTCGTGGTGGTTGACGCCGACAAGCGGCTTGCCGAGGCGCTGCGCCAACGTCTTGGCGGCGGAAAAACCGATCAACAGCGAGCTGGCCAGTCCGGGGCCATAGGTGACGGCAAGAGCATCGATGGAATCGTAGGTTTCACCTGCGGTTTCGAGCGCCTCCGCGATGATGCCCGGCAGTTTGGCGACATGGTTTCGCGAGGCGATTTCGGGCACAACACCGCCGTAGGGTCGGTGCTCGGCGATTTGGGAATAGATGGCATTGGAAAGCACAACACGGCCGTTTTCGACAACGGCGGCGGCGGTTTCATCGCACGAGGTTTCAATGCCGAGTATTTTCATGGGATGGACTCCGCTTGGCTTGTTTTTTTCGGCAAGTTTTCTATCCACAGATTTCACAGATTATCAGGATTAAATCTGTGAAAATCTGCGTAATCTGTGGACTCTATTTCGGTTGCGCTCCGAAGCAGCGCGAGCGCCCACGATTATTCGTGGCGGCTTTGCCGCGCCAGGCAATCTTATGGATAAAACGACGGATGCAGAGGGTTAGTTCAGATAGCCCGCGCGCTCGGCTTCGTCGAACTCCTTGATCTCCTTGTCGAGTTCCTCGAAGGCCTTGGAGGCACGGAAGCGTTCGTAGAGGTGCTTCGCACTGCTGTTGTTCTTGAGCGACTCGTGGATGATCTCGGGATTGAGCACCATCAGGATATAGGCCGTAGTGACGCCATCCTCTGTTTCATACTTCTGCATTTTCGGAACGGTGCCCTGCAGGGTCTGGGAAGTGATCTGCTTGGTGGCCGAGCTGAACAATTCGTTGATCTCGGAACCACTGGCTTCGCCGATTTCCTCGATGAAGGCCTTCTCGAGGTTTTCAATTTTCACTTGCACATCCTGGGCAAGGTTCTTTCGGGCTTCCACCTTTGCCTTGGTAATGGCCAACTGGGTATTGCGGGATTCGGCGATACCCACCGAGGCCAAACCGCCTTTTTTCAGAATCTTGGCAACCTCTTCCTGCATGTAGTCGAACATGGAATCATCGGACTCCATCTTGGGCGGAGACTTGCAACCGGAAAAGCCGATACAGACCACCAGAGTCAAAAGAGCAAAGCCAATACGTTTCATTTCAAACCTCCTGTTATGTTTCCCGCCTGCGACTGGAACACCGGTTCCATTCCCCTTAACACGGAGATATTATCCAAGGATCGAAAAGCATCCGCAACTGTTTTTTGGGTATAACTGCCACCGAGCTCAAAATAGTGCACGACCCCCTCTCCACGGCATTGCCCGCTACTATTCCCTTCTGGCCTGTAGGGAAAACGGCTGGCCTTCCAAGAAAGGGAACGACCCTTCCGTCTTCCATTTATCCGGCAATCCATCCTTCCATTTCTTTCTTATTCCCCTACTCTTACCTTTCCACATCAAGGGGATGAAGAATGTCCACGGGGTTCCAGGGAAAGTTCCATCGGCAAAATATGCTCTCGCGCTTCGCGAAGGATCTTGTGCGCCGATCCCGCTCCAAATGCGAACTGTGCGACAGAAACGGCGTAAAGCTCGAGGTCTACGAACTTCTCCCGCTTGAAGAGGAGCCCTACGCCGCCGGTTGCATTTTTATCTGCGAATCGTGCCTCAAGCAAATCACCAATCCCAAGAAGATGGTTCCTTCCTATTGGCGCTGCCTGAACAATGCGCTCTGGTCGGAGGTTCCGGCCGTACAGGTCATGTCTGTCCGCATGCTGCGACGGCTTGCCAGGGTCAAACAGCACTGGGCGGATGAACTGCTCGAACACGTCTACCTCGAACCCGACCTCGAAGGATGGTCCTTGCAGGCCGACTAACCCTCCCTAAACGAAAGGTCCATGATGAAAAACATTGATGCCGCTAAAAAGATTGCCGTCCTGATCGACGCGGAGAATGCACAATACAGCGTGATGGGTGCCGTGCTTTCGGAGCTGTCGAAACACGGGCACCTCGCCGTCAAGAAGGCCTACGGCGACTGGAGCAGCAACCACCTGAAAAACTGGAAGCAGCCACTCAACGAACTCGCCATTACGCCCGTCCAACAGTTTTCCTACACGCAGGGAAAGAACTCGTCCGACGCGGCGATGATCATAGACGCGATGGATCTGCTCTACACCGAGCAGTTCGATGCCTTCGCGCTCGTCACCAGCGATAGCGACTTCACCAAGCTCGCCTCGCGCCTCAAGGAAAACCAGATCTTTGTCTTCGGCGTGGGCGAAGAAAAGACACCGACGGCCTTCCGCAATGCGTGCGATGACTTTATTTCAACCAAAATCCTAAAGAACCCTGAACCGGAAAAAGAGGATGTGCCAACTAAAGGGACGAAAAAGACGGATGAAAAAAAGACCAAGCAGCAACTGCGGCGCGATACGAAGCTAGTGAACATCCTGCGCAACGCCGTGATTGAATATGCCGACGAAGATGGATGGACAGCACTGGGCGGATGCGGAAGCCTCATCAAGCGGCAACAACCTGATTTCGATCCACGTAGCCATGGCTACCAAACCCTCTCCCAACTCTTCGAGGCCACCGACCTGTTCGAGATCGAACGGCGCGAAAACCCCGGAAACAAGGCATCGCATACCATCTATGTAAAAACAAAAAAGAAGTAGCCATGGACACATCGCAACCTCCCGAAGAAAACAGAAACAGGGAACCCCATGCGGTTTTCCAGAAAATGGGAATGGCACTATCGATTCTTGGAACACTCATCTTTGCAATGGGTCTAGTGGCGTGCCGCCTCAACTCCGACGGGAAACCAAGCCTTCGCAATATGGCCATGCTCCTGTTCGCCATCGCCTTGTTTGTTGCGGGGCTCTCCACGTGGTACAACGAAAAAACGACAGATTAGGGCATTTTAAATATGGGCAACTTGAGCCAACACCCTGCACCGGGCGGGCATACCATTCATTTCCGGGGCGATAGCGCCACCTTCACGCTGGAAAACCACACCGGAAAAAAGGGTGAGGCATGGTTGCGCTCCAACATCGGCCATTCGCATATTCGCCATGCGGAAATCATCCGCCACGCAGAGCAAGGCCTGCCCCCCCTCTCGCGCGATTGGCACGATCTCCCGATGAAAGCCACAGATGAGGGCTCCTTCTCCATCACCCTCCCGTTGCTCGGCGTCGGCCGATTTGAGGCCAAGGCCTATTTCATTGCCGATGGCACCGATAAAATCCTCTGGCCGAAAGGCGACAATTCGGTACTAAAGGTCGAGCCCGCCGAAACCTGCGCGGGAAACACCATGTACACCGCCTTCGTACGCCTATTTGGCGACGCCAAATATAACGGCGCCGTCACTCCAGAGGATGAATCCGCGGTTCAACAGCTGGACAAAACCGGCTACGCCGTCATTCCAAGATCCGGGAAATTCCGCGATCTCATCAAGGAACTCGATTTTATTGTCGGCACATTGCGCTGCAAGATTCTCCAACTCCTTCCGATCCATCCCGTTCCGACCACCTACGCGCGCATGGGCCGCTTTGGCAGTCCGTTCGCCGTCATGGATCTACTCGATGTCGATCCCTCCCTGGCCGAATTCGACAAGCAAACCACCCCGCTCGACCAGCTCCAGGAACTCGTCGATGAAGTGCACAAGCGCAATGCGAGGCTCTATCTCGACATACCCATCAACCACACCGGATGGGCCTCGCACCTGCAAGTCAACCATCCGGAATGGTTCCTCCGCAACGAAGATGATTCGTTCATGTCGCCCGGCGCATGGGGCGTGCTGTGGGAAGACCTTTCCAAGCTCGACTATTCCCGGCGCGGCCTCTGGAAATACATGGCCGATGTTTTCCTCTTCTGGTGCCGCAAGGGCATCGATGGCTTCCGATGCGACGCCGGCTACAAGGTGCCGTTCGAGGCCTGGGAATACATCATCGCCAAGGTGCGCATGGAATACCCCGATACCGTTTTCATGCTCGAAGGACTCGGTGGCAACAAGCTTGTCACTGAACGCCTGCTGGCCGACTCCGGCATGAACTGGGCCTATTCCGAAATCTTCCAGAACCACAATCAGGAACAGGTCGACGGCTATCTCCCCGAAAGCATTAGGGTCTCGAAATCCAAGGGCAACCTCATCCACTTCTCCGAGACGCACGACAACGCACGCCTTGCCGCAACCTCGCACGCCTTCGCGCGCCTGCGCATGGCCTTCTGCGCACTCACCTCGCACAACGGCGCGTCCGGTTTCGCCACCGGCGTCGAATGGTATGCCGAGGAGAAAATCAATGTCCACAATGCCCACTCACTCAACTGGGGTGCCGAAACCAACATGGTCGAATGGATCCGCCGCATCCACACCATTATGGAGATTCATCCTTCCTTCCATGCGGGCGGTACCGTGGAACTCGCCACCAACCACCACCACAACTCCACCGCCATCCTGCGGTCCGATACCTCCGGTGAACACCGACTGCTTGTGCTGGCCAACCTGAATACCGAAACGGAGGGCATGATCGAATGGCACGGCGATTTTTCCGCATTCGGCACCGACCTGCTCTCAGGGAATCCAGCCCGCCACAATAACAACAGCCATTCTCTCAAACCCGGCGAAATCCTCTGCCTGACCGACAACCCCGAATGGATGAACCGCGTTTTCCAAACCCTCGAAACGCCCTTCCACGGGCCGGAAGTCAGCAAGATCCAATGCCTGCGCGCCAAGGCAATGGATGTGTTCGATTATTTCAAGGCACCGGAAAAATTCGACATCGACCGCTTTGTTGAAAACCCCAAGGCACTTTGCGAGGAACTGGCCGCTGGCGCGCCGATCATGACGACATGGCAATGGCCGCGCGATACCCGCCGCACCGTTTTGCTCCCGCCGCACCAGTTCCTGCTCGTCAAATCGGAACACGCCTTCATCGCTGAATTGAAAAGTGAAAGCAGCGAAACGCTGGCGCACGAAAACTCGATGGTGCAAGCCGACGGGAAGACCTTCGCAGTTTTCCACCCCCTTGAAACGCCTGCCAAACACCATTCCCTGAGGCTTAAGCTAACCCTGTTCGAACCGGATGGGATCATGCATTCGGAATCACCGATCCTGCAGCTGTGCGAAGAACAAAACGCCAGGGTCGCCACCACCTGCCACGCCGGCGAGATCCATGACTGCGACCGCTATGCCATCTGCACTAACCGCCACGGTGCACTTGCGCAGGTGCGCATCGGCTGGGCGGAGCTGTACAGCAAATACGACGGGCTGCTCTCCGCCAATCTCGACCCCGAAGTCCCGGTCGATCGCCACACCATGTTCACCCGCTGTCGTGCATGGGTCGTCTGTCGCGACTATTCCAACGAGCTATCCCTCCTTTGCCAAAAACACTTCTCTGTCGCAAACGACGGAACCGTTGTATGGAGCTTTGCCGTACCTGTTGGCGAAGGCCAGCTCGTTCCGCTTAAAGCCACACTGCAAATGCATCCCGAGACAAACGCCATCCGCCTCGCCTTCTCCCGGCTTGCCGATGGCGACGACCCCGAACACCTTGCAAACGAAACCCCCGTCACACTCATTCTGCGCCCCGACATTGAAGACCGATGCAACCACGAAGTGACAAAGGCATTCACCGGCCCGGAGGAGCAGTGGCCCAAGGCGATCAAGACACAAAAGGACGGTTTCACCTTTACCCCCGCCGCCGACCGCGAGCTGAATATGACCCTCAAGGGCGGCGCGTTTCATCCCGAGACGAAGTGGTGCTATATGACCAAGCACCCCATCGACCAGACGCGCGGAATCGACGGCTCATCCGACCTCTTCAGCCCCGGCTACTTCAAGATTGAGCTCCACGGCGGCGACACCAGCGAGTTGATTGCGGGCATCAGCGAAACCGCCAAGTGGAACAGGCTTTCCAGCCTGCCCGCCCCCTCTTCGCTTTCCATTGAAGAAGCAATGAAGATTGCGATGAAGCAGTTTATTGTAAAGCGCGACGAGTTCCAAACGGTGATCGCGGGCTATCCATGGTTCCTTGACTGGGGACGCGATACGCTGATCTGCCTGCGCGGCATCATTGCCGCCGGACTGCTGGAGGAGTCGCAGAATATTTTACTACAGTTTGCCAAGTTCGAGAGGAACGGAACCATTCCCAACATGATCCGGGGCAACGATGACAACAACCGCGAGACCTCCGACGCCCCGCTCTGGCTTTTCGTCGCCTGCGACGAGTTGATGGAGGCTCAGGGCAACCGCAAGCTGCTCAAGGCCAACTGCAACGGGCGAACGCTGAAGGAGGTGCTGATTTCGCTGGCGACCGACCTGATCAATGGCACTGAAAACGGTATTACTCTGGACTGGAACTCCGGCCTGATTTTCAGCCCGCAGCATTTTACCTGGATGGATACGAACTATCCGGCCGGAACCCCGCGCGAAGGCTACCCAATTGAAATCCAGGCCCTGTGGCACTATGCCTTGAACATGCTGGCCAAGATCGACAAGGCACCAAAATGGAGCAAGCTTGCCACGCAAGTCAAGGAGTCGATCCGCGAGCTATTTGTAATCGAGGCAGAGGACTTCACCTATCTGGCCGACGGCCTTGCGGCACCGGCAGGAACCGCCGCGCACGACGCGGAAGTGGACGATGCACTTCGTTCAAACCAGCTTTTTGCCATCACCCTCGGCGCAGTCACCGACTCAAACCTCTGCCGGAAAATCCTCGAAACCTGCGAGCAGCTGTTGATTCCCGGCGCGATCCGAAGCCTGGCCGACCGCCCAGTGCTCCGCCCCGCCCCGGTCTATAGCGACGGCCAGTTGCTGAACGACCCAGACAATCCGTACTGGGGACAGTACACGGGCGACGAAGATACGCGCCGCAAACCGGCCTACCACAACGGCACGGCATGGACGTGGCCGTTCCCGTCGTACGCCGAAGCCTTGGTGATGGTCTATGGCGACAAGGCGCGCGATACTGCCCTCGCCCTTCTCGGCAGTGCCTCGGACGTGATCAACACCGGCTGCCTGCGGCAAGTGCCGGAGGTGATTGATGGCAACGCACCGCATGTCCAGCGCGGCTGCGGTGCCCAGGCATGGGGAGTGACCGAACTCTATCGAATCATCAAGCAGCTCCGTTCAAAACACCATAGAGGTTGATATGCTAAAGAAAATGCCGTTTGGACGAACCGGACACGAAAGCACGCGGATCATTTTTGGAGGCTGCGCATTCACAGAGCTTCCTCAACAGGATGCGGATAGAATCCTTGACCTGATTCTCGAGCAGGGTATCAATCATATCGATACCGCCCCAGGCTATCTAAAGTCCGAGGAACGTATTGGAGCATGGCTCAAACCGCATCGAAACAGGTTTTTCCTAGCTACAAAAACCGACAAACGCTCTTATGGCGAGGCCAAAGAGGATTTGCATCGATCCCTCGATCGCCTTCGAACGGATCATATCGACCTATGGCAAATGCACTGCCTGATCGAACCCGATGAATGGGAGCAGGCCATGGGGCCTGGCGGCGCCCTCGAAGCCTTCCTGGAGGCACGTGAGGAAGGTTTCGTCAAATATCTTGGCGTGACCGGGCACGGCGTACAGGCTGCCGCCATGCATTTAAAGAGCTTGGAACGATTTGATTTCGACAGCGTGCTACTGCCCTACAACCATGTGCAAATGAAGAATCCGGACTATGCAGCGGACTTCAAGAAGCTACTGGCTCTCTGCAAAACGCGCAACGTGGCGGTGCAAACCATCAAATCGATTTCACGCGGCCCGCAGGACGATGCGACGAAGAAATACAATATGTGGTACGCACCGCTTGATGAACAGGAAGCCATCGATCACGCCGTCCACTGGG